>NZ_JBJDRJ010000001.1:0-237730 GCF_044987415.1 Microbacterium sp. ZW T5_45
GCGACCGTCATCGATCTCGCGTCCCGGATGGTGCTCGGCTGGGCGACCGGGAAGACACAGACCGCTGAGCTCATCGTGAGGGCGATGAAGAGAGCCCAAGCGAGTGGACGTATCGAGCCGGGAGCGATCTTCCACTCCGATCACGGCACCCAATACCGGTCCCAACGATTCACCCGATTCTGCGCCCGCCACGGCATCCGCCGCTCGATGGGAAAGAACTTCGAGTGCTGGGACAACGCCGTCGCGGAATCGTTCTTCTCGAAGATCAAGAACGAACGACTCCGCTGGCTGCGGCTGACCACACGAGGCCACGCGACCCGCGAGATCAGCGACTACATCCGCTACTTCAACACCCAACGCCGGCACCAGAGCCTCGGCTACACGACACCCGCCGAGACCCTGACCCGGCTCACCACACAACCCGCCGCGAACGCGGCCTGACACGAAAGGAACAGGGACCAACTCCACGACACGCGGACCACCCCAGCAGCATCCGTCATGATCTCGCGCGGTTGACCTGTTCTCGTGCCGGTCGGAACCTTCTCGTGCCGGCCGGAACCTGGACGTGCCGGCCGGAACCGGGAACCGCCGCCCGGAACCGATCAGCGCTGCGGCGGAGCCTCCTGGCCCACGGCATCCGTGCTCGAACCCGAGACCGCGACGCCGCGCTGCTCGGCCTCGAGGCGTTCGGCCTCCTCGCCGCTGATCGCTTCGCCGCGGGCGACGAGCCCTGCCTGATCCGACAGCGGGATCTGCTTGAGGAACAGCGACAGCAGCAGCGCGACCACGACGAACGGGATCAGGTACCAGAACACCGGCGCGAGAGCGTCCGCATAGGCCGTCACGATGCCGTCGCGCACCTCGTCGGGCAGGGTGCTCAGCGTCGCGGGGTCGATCGTCGACGCGGCCTGAGATGCGGCATCCGACGATGCACCCGCATCCGTGAAGACGCCGAGCAGGTTCTCGGTGAGACGCGTGGTGAAGATCGTCCCGAACACCGCGGTGCCCAGCGACGCGCCCACCTCGCGGAAGTAGTTGTTCGTCGAGGTGGCGGTACCGATCTCGTTCGCGGGCACCGCGTTCTGCACGACGAGCACCACGACCTGCATGATGAGGCCGAGACCCGCACCGAAGAAGAACAGGAACACGCAGATCAGCCAGATCGGGGTGCTCGCCGACAGCGTCGTGAACGCCACCATCGCGAGCCCGGTGATGATCGTGCCGAGGATCGGATACACCTTGTACCTGCCGGTCTTCGAGATCGCGATCCCCGAGTAGATCGACGTTCCCATCAGGCCCGCCATCATCGGGATCATCAGCAGACCGGATGCCGCCGCCGAGGTCCCGGACGACATCTGCAGGAACGTGGGGATGAAGCCGATCGCGGCGAACATCCCGATGCCCAGGACGAGACCGATCGCCGTGGCGTTGAGGAAGATCGGGTTGCGGAACAGGCTCAGCGGGATGATCGGATCCTGTACGCGCGACTCGGTGAAGATGAAGGCGGCCGCAGCGGCGACGAGACCGGCACCCCAGGCCCACGTGGCGAGCGAGTCCCATCCGAACTCCTTGTCGCCGCCGAAGTCGGTGAAGAAGATCAGGCAGGTCGTCGCGATCGAGAGGAAGATCACACCGAAGATGTCGATCGGCTTCTCGGCCTTCTTGCTCGGCAGCTTCAGGGCGACCAGAGCGATGATGAACGCCGCGATCCCGACCGGGATGTTGATGTAGAACGCCCACTGCCAGGTGAGGTGATCGACGAAGAAGCCGCCGAGCAGCGGACCGGCGATCGCGGAGAGGCCGAAGACCGCGCCGAGCGGACCCATGTACTTGCCGCGCTCGTTCGCGGGCACGATGTCGGCGATGATCGCCTGCGACAGGATCATCAGACCGCCGCCGCCGAGACCCTGGAGAGCGCGGAAGACGACGAACATCCAGAAGTCCGTCGCGAAGGCGCAGCCCACCGAGGCGAGCGTGAAGAGCGCGATGGCGATGAGGAACAGGTTGCGCCTGCCCAGGACGTCACCGAACTTGCCGTAGATGGGCATGACGATGGTCGTCGCGAGCAGGTAGGCGGTGGTGATCCAGACCTGGTGGTCGACGCCTCCGAGCTGGCCGACGATGGTCGGCATGGCGGTGGAGACGATGGTCTGATCGAGGCTGGAGAGCAGCATCCCCGCGATGAGGGCGCTGAAGATGATCCAGATGCGGCGCTTCGTGAGCAGGAAGGGCGCATCCTTCGTGGCGGTGGCGGACATTCAGTCGGCTTTCTCTGACGTGGTGAGGAGGGAACGGGCGATCGCGAGGCGACTCGTGAGCAACTCGCGGAAGGGCACGGGGGACTGGTGGTGGAGCAACTGGTCCATCGACAGGCGCAGCAGTGCGCCGACCGTCTGGACCAGGACCTCGGCGCGGAGTGCGGCATCCGGCCCCTCGCCGAGCCGCTGGACGACGAGGTTCGCATCGCGACGCTCGCTCTCTGCGAACTGATCGAGCAGCGCTTTGAAGAGCCGAGGTTCCGTGTCGATCACCGCGAACAGGGCGCGCGCATCGTGGACAGGGTTGAACAGTTCGAAGCGCGTGATCGTGAGGTCGACGAAGTCGTCGAGCAGGTCGCCCGACTGTGCGACGAAGCGCTCCTCCAGCTTCTGCTGTCGGGAGTCGATCACGGCGAAGCCGAAGACGGCGTTCTCCTTGGAGGCGAAGTAGTTGAAGAACGTGCGGCGGGAGACGCCCACCTCGGAGCACAGCTCTTCGACGGTGAAGCCGCCGAAGCCCTTCTCTGCGGTGAGCCGACGCGCCGCGTCGGTGAGCGTGCGCGAGGTCTCGCGCTTGTTGCGCTCTCTCAAGGATTCTGCACTCGTATCCATAGAGTGCAATTATGCACCATTCCTGCCATAGTGCACGAATCCATCGTGATCCATCCGTAACACTTACGAAACACGTCGTACCGTATCGTTTGTGACATGACCTCGACCGCCTCGGAGCGCACCGGCCGTCCGACCGACGAAGACCTCACCCGTCGCATTCTGGAGAATGCCGGACGGCTGCTGGGCGAACGCGGTTACGCCGCGCTGAGCGTGGAACAGGTCGCGAAGGCAGCCGGGTGCGGAAAGACCGCGATCTACCGCCGGTACGCCGACAAAGGTGCGCTCGTGGCAGCCGTGCTGCAGTCGCAGGTGCGCCTGGGGGAGACCCCCGACACCGGCGACGTGCGCACCGACCTGCTCGAGCACGCCCTGCAGAACCAGCGCAATCAGGAACTCTCTCCCGAGCAGAGCCACGGGCTGCGGGCGATGTTCGAGCCCGACGTCTTCCCGTCCCTCTGGGACGGATTCTTCCAGCACCGCAGAGCGCAGGGGATCGAGATCATCGACCGCGCCATCGCCAGAGGCGAGCTCCCCGACGACGTCCACCGCGACGTCCTCCTCGACACGATCGCCGGACTCACCCTGTACCGGCAGTCGGTCAAACGCATCCGCATCGCCGAGCCCTCGTACGTCGACATCATCGACGCACTCGTCTCCCGCCCGCCGCGTCGCTCCGGCGACTCCGACGAACAGGTCCACCATGTCCACTGACGCTCCCGTCACCCAATCCCTCCCCAAGGTCAGCGCTCGCGCCGTCGTCGGGTTCCTCATCTTCTGCGAACTCGCGAGCGGCTTCGTGCAGGGCTTCTATGCCCCGCTCCTCGGCGAGATCGCCGGCCACCTGCAGGTCTCCGATGCAGACATCACCTGGTTCCTCACGGTGCAGACGCTCGCCGCCGCCGTGTGCGTGCCTCTGCTGTCGAAGCTCGGCGATATCTTCGGACACCGCCGGATGCTGCGCATCGCCGTGATCGCGGTGCTCATCGGCACCGTCGTCACGGCACTCCTGCCGAGCTACCCTCTCGTTCTCGCGGCGCGGATCCTCGTGGGCCCGCTCGCCGTCTGGCTGCCGCTCGAGATCGCCCTCGTGCACAACCGGATCAAGGGTGAGACGGCACGTACCTCGATCGGTCTGCTGGTGTCGTGCCTCACCGGTGGCGCGATCCTCGGCACCATCTCGGCCGGTGTCTTCTCCTCGCTGCTGCCGAGCCTGACCCTGACCCTCTTCATCCCGGTGCTCTTCGTCGCGGTCAGCGTGTACGCCGTCTTCTTCAAGGTGCCCGAGTCCACCTCGCGCACCGGCGCGAAGGTCGACGTGCTCGGCTTCGTCGGCATCGGCCTTGCGATGGTCGTGCTGCTGTTCGGACTTCGACTCGCCTCGAGCGAGGGATTCGGCTCACCTGCGACGATCGGGACACTCGCGGCCGCGGTCGTGATCTTCGCGCTCTGGGTGTTGTGGGAGCTGCGGACATCGTCGCCCGCGATCGACGTCCGACTGATCGTGTCTCCCCGGATGGGCCCGGTGTACCTCACCGCGTTCCTCTTCGGCATGGTGATGTTCGGGGCGCAATCGCCGTCGACGACCTTCCTCACCGCCGACCCCGCGCAGACCGGATATGGCTTCGCCGCCAGCGCAGGAACGGCATCCGCCGTCACCGCCGTGGTGACGATCCTCGCCACGATCGGCGCCGCCACGTTCGCGCCGATCGCGAGGAGGATCGGCATCCGATCCGTGCTGGTGAGCGGAGCTGCGGTGGCGGCTGCGGGATCGCTCGTCCAGATCGCGTTCCACGACGAGCTCTGGCAGATCTTCCTCGTGTCGGCGATCAACGGCATCGGCATGGGGCTGCTGTTGGGCGCGCTTCCCGCGCTGGTCGCCGAGCTCGCCCCCAGCGACCAGACCGGCATCGCGACCGGCGTCTACAACTCGCTCCGCACGCTCGGCGGCTCCGCGGCGGGCGCCGTGTTCGCCGTGATCCTCGCTGGATTCACGGCATCCGGTTCGCTCTCGTCGTCGATCGGCGGCTACGTCACGATCTGGAGCGTCTGCGCCGGCGCCTTCCTCATCGCGGCCCTCGCGTTGGCATTCATGCGGATGCCGGCACAGGCCGACACCACCACCACGAAAGGCTGAACCATGACCGCACCGGACTTCACCGCGGATGCGGTCGGCATCCTGCCGGAGCTCGTCGCCCTGCGTCGGGCCCTGCATGCCGACCCCGAACTCGGACTCGACCTTCCCCGCACGCAGCAGAAGGTGCTCGACGCGCTCGAGGGTCTGCCGCTGGAGATCACCACAGGCACGGCGACCACCTCGGTCGTCGCTGTTCTCCGCGGCGCACATCCAGGACCCGTCGTCCTGCTCCGCGGGGACATGGACGCCCTGCCCATCGACGAGGCGACGGATCTCGACTTCGCCTCGACGAACGGCAACATGCATGCCTGCGGGCACGACCTGCACACCGCCGGTCTGGTCGGCGCCGCGAAGCTGCTCTCGGCCCGACGAGACGAGCTCCACGGGTCCGTGATCTTCATGTTCCAGCCGGGTGAGGAAGGCCATGGGGGAGCCAAGGTCATGCTCGACGAGGGGCTGCTCGACGCCGCCGGCGAGCGTCCGGTCGCTGCCTACGCGATCCATGTCGCCCCCGGACCCCGGGGTGTCTTCGCGACGCGCTCGGGCGCGGTGGCCGCAGGATCCAACCAGCTGTACGTCACGGTGAACGGTCGCGGCGGGCACGGCTCGCAGCCTCAGCAGACGCTCGACCCGGTGCCGGCCTCCGCCGAGATCGTGCTCGCTCTGCAGAGCTTCGTCACGCGCCGCTTCGACGCCTTCGACCCCGTCGTGCTCTCGGTCACCCGCCTGTCGACGGGAGAGGGGGCCGTGAACGTCATCCCGGAGAAGGTCGAGCTCGCCGCGACCGTCCGCAACATGTCGCCGGCATCGCTGAAGACCCTGCAGGACGGTCTTCCGCGGGTGATCGAGGGAGTGGCGAGCGCGCACGGCCTCACCGCAGACGTGCGCTTCGAGACCATGTACCCCGTGACGGTCAACGCGGCGGCGGAGACGGCGGAGACCGTCGATGTGCTGCGCGACACCTTCGGCGAGCAGCGCGTGATGATCATGCCGACGCCCATGATGGGGTCCGAGGACTTCGCCTTCGTCCTCGACGAGGTGCCGGGGACCTTCATCGCGCTGATGACCTCACCTCCGGATGCCGACCTCTCGAGCGTCGAGTGGAACCACTCGCCGCGCGTCGTATTCGATGACGCGGTGCTCGGAGATCAGGCGGCCGCGCTCGCCGCGGTGGCATTCGCCCGCACAGCACGCTGATCCCAGATGAGGGGCGTGTCGTCGGTTCGCCGACGGCACGCCCCTTCGCCATGTCCGCGAATTTCTTTGTGACGTTTCGTCGTCTGCATCCGTCTCAGTAGTGTCGCTGAACCGCGACCCGCGTTCCGCACCGGATGCGGAGACGATGAAGGAGCACATCATGGCGAACGTGACCACGGCGACCCCGTCCACGACCCGGGCGACGGCCGCGACCACGGCGGGCAAGACCACGATCGAGGACGGCGTCGTCGCGAAGATCGCAGGAATCGCGGCACGCGAGGTCTCGGGCGTCCACGCTCTGGGCGGGGGAGCAGCCCGCGTCGTCGGAGCGATCCGCGACGCTCTCAACACCACCGACCTGTCGCAGGGAATCAGCGTCGAGGTCGGCGAGACCCAGGTCGCCGTCGATGCGACGGTCGTCGCCGAGTACCCCGTCTCGCTGCAGAAGGTCGCAGACGACGTCCGCGCCTCGATCGCCCGGGCGATCACCGACCTCGTCGGCATGGATGTCGCCGAGATCAACGTGACCATCAACGACGTGCACATCCCCTCCGATGACGACGAGGACCAGGCCCAGGAGGCACGAGTCCAGTGAATGCCTCGGTGATCGGCGCGGCGGCGGCCGCGGTGCTGGTGCTGACGTGGATCGCCTTCGGCTTCTGGGCCTTCGCTCTCGTGGCTCTGGCGATGCTCGTCGGCGCGGCGGCCGGCCGGATCGTGGACGGCCGCCTCGACGTCCGCGCTCTCGCGGATGTCGTCAGGGGACGGCGTTCGTCGTCATGACCGTCGAGCTCAGTAGCGATCGGGCGAGCGACAGGGTCGCGGGCGTGACGGTCATCAGCTCCCGTGCACTGAAGCGGGTCGCCTTGGGGCTCGTCCGCGATGCGGCCCGGGTGCCGCTGACCGAGGTGTCGGTGGACGTATCCGATGACCGCGGGGCGTTGCGCCTGTCGGTGGTCACGCCGTTGGCGCTTCGTGCCGGTCATACGACGACCATCGCCCAGGACGGCGACTCCGTGCGCAGAGGCCTCATCGACGGCATGCGCCGGCTCGCCGGCCGCACGGTGTCGACGGTCGACCTGCGGTATTCAGGAGTTCAGCGGATCGCGGAGAGGAGGGTGACATGAGCAGCGACGCACGCATCTACCGACGGGTGCTCAGACGCGAGACGCATGCGTCCCGGTCTCTGCCGGCGGCCACGGTCGCCGCGGTGGCGGCGATCGTCATCGTCCTGCTGCTCTCGGCGGGTGTCTGGTACCTCGCAGACCCGACCGCTGCGTCTCTGCTGCGCGCATGGGTGACACCGGTGACTGCTGGGCAGGGCAGCGGCGTCGTGTTCGCAGTGATCGCCGCAGGAGCGGCTGTCATCGGGCTGGCCCTCACGCTCGCCGCTGTTCTTCCTGGACGGCTGGCTCGCCGGGGACGGGTCACCGATCGTGCGGCGCTCATCGTCGATGACGGCGTGATCGCCGACTCCGTCGCACGGTCGGTCGGACGCCGGGTCGGCGTTCCCACCGGTCAGGTCCGCGTGGTCGTCGGTCGACGGGCGGTCAGCGTGCGCATCACCCCCACCAGCGGCGTGTCGGTCGACTCCCGCGCGGCCGAGGATGCCGCGGGGGAGACGGTGCGGGCGATCGGATTCCCCTCGGCGGTGCGCGTCGCCGTCGCCGCAGAAGGGGTGGTCGCATGAACGCCGCGAACCGCGTGGTCAACCGTCTCGTGCTGTTCGTCGCGGGTATCGCCCTGCTCGTCGTCTCCGCGGCCGCCGCCCTGCGGTCCGCATCAGCGGCAGAGGTCCGCCCGGCCTGGTGGCGTGACGCCGAGGCCGCTCTGAGCGCGGCCTGGGGCGTCGCCTCGGGATGGACGGTCGAGCTGGGCGATCCGGCATCCGTCGCCGTTCTGCCGGTGATCGCGGTCGCGACGGCCCTGGTGGTGCTCGCCATCGCTGTCGTCGTCATCGCGACGCGGAGGCGGGGGCGCACCCACGACGTTCTGGAGCTGGCGTCGGATGCCGGAAGGACCGTGGCCGACCGCCAGGTCGCGGATGCCGTCCTCTGCGCCCCGCTGCTCGCCCGACCGGACGTCGTCTCGGCTCGTGCCGAGGGCTATCTCATCCACGGACGCAGAACCATCGGGCTCGCCGTTCGCGTGCAGCCGGGCGCGACGCTGGACTCGGTGCTCGAGACCGCCGACGCCGCGATCGCCGAGTGGGATGCGCTCAGCGGCGACAGGCAGCCGGTGGTCGTGCATCTGTCTGATCGCTCGTGGCGTGACGCGCTGCGACCGAAGACCCGAGTCCGGTGATGACGAGGTCGTGACCGTCGCGACGTCGCGACCGGGCGACCCAGGCGGGAAGGCCCGCGAGGATTCGACCCCGAGATCCGGGGCCGGTGAGAGAAAAGGGAGAGACACCATGAGTGCAGAAGACAAGATCAAGGCCGCAGCCGAGAAGATTGCCGGAAAGGCCAAGGAAACGGTCGGCAAGGTCATCGATGACGACAAGCTCGTCGCCGAGGGCAAGGCCGAGCAGGCCAAGGGTGACGTCCGTGACGCGGCCGAGAACGTCAAGGACGTGTTCAAGAAGTGACCAGGGGAGGGGAGCGTCGGCAGGGGCGCTCCCCTCTCTCCGGCGACCGAGGAGTGACGTATGGGCGAACGTAGAGGACACCCGGCCGATGCCATCCGAGTGCGATCCGGCTCCGAATCCCTGGAGAACGCCGGATGAGGGAGTGAACGCATGCAGGAGGACCGCTTTCGCAGCGCGCTGGAGGCCGCGGACGACGCGATCATCGCGGGCCGCGCGATCGACGGCGACGTCGCCGCGTTCGCGGTGCTCGTGCGGCGGTACACGCCGCTGATGCGCGCCTACGTGCAGCGCATGATGAACGCGTCACAGGATGTCGACGACATCGTGCAGGAGACGTTCGTCACCGCGTGGCAGCGCTTCGCCGAGCTCGAGGATCCGGGCAGGGTCAAGAGCTGGCTGATGAGGATCGTGAGCCGCAAGGCGGTCGATCGCATCCGTGCGCTGCGTCCGACGGTCGACGTCCTCGAGATCGAGCGCGCCGCGCCGGAGCACACGGCACCGGCACGAGTCGCCGAGGTGCACGCCGGGATCGCGGCGCTCGGCGCCGCGCTGCAGGAGCTGCCCGACGCCCAGCGCGAGAGCTGGGTGCTGCGGGAGATCGGGGGCTACTCCTATGACGAGATCGCCGAGGAGCTGGGGACCTCCCCGTCGACGGCGCGCGGACTGCTCGCTCGCGCGCGGAAGTACATGCTGGTGAGGATGGAGGACTGGCGATGAGCGACGACGAACAGCTGCCCGCTGAGATCCGTCGACTGGGTCTGGAGCCCGATGATCTCGACGGCCACACGCTCGAGGATCTCTCGGACTACCTCGACGCCGGGCGGACGCCGGCTGACGCATCGATCGACGGTTCGCCGGGATGCCAGCTCGCGCTGGACGCGTTGGAGCGTCTACGCCGGCTCGGCGGTGAGCTGCTCGAGGCGGATGCCGCGGCGCACCCTGCTGTCGACGAGAGCTGGGTGGATCGCATCCTCGGCGGCATCGCACTCGATGTCCGCGCCGGTCGTCGGATCCCTTACGCGGGCGATGACGTGACGGTCGACAGCGGTATCACGGAGGGAGCGGTGCGCGGGGTGATCCGGTCGGCGGAGAACGCCGTGCCCGGCATCCTCGTCGGGCGCTCGACGCTCGTCGGCGATGTCGAGACGATCGGCGCCCCGGTGCGGATCGGCCTGGAGATCAGCGCGCTGTACGGCACGCCGATCCCTCGTGCGGTCGAGAGCCTGCGGCGTGAGGTCGCCGATCGGCTGCACCGCCAGACGGACCTGGTGATCGATGCGATCGATATCACGGTGCGCGATGTGCAGAGGTTCGAGACATGGACGGAGGGGGGAGCATGAGGGCATCCGACGTGGAGCAGCTGGCCGGACGCATCCATGCGGCGGTGAGCGCGGTGGCCGGCGTGGAGCGCATCTACGGTGCCGGCGGTCTTGCCTCGACGGTGGTGCGCGCGGGTGCCGCTGCGCTCGGCGTCGATGCGGGGTCGCCGGTCAGGGTGGCCGACGGGGAGTCCGGCACCCGCGTCGACGTGTCCCTCGGGGTGGACGGATCCCTGAGCGCCGCTGACGTCCTCCAGGCGGTCCGCGCCGCGATCGACGGGGTGCTCGCGAGCGAGGGGCTCGTGACGGAACGGGTCACGCTGACCATCGCCCACGTGCATCCGCGGGAGGGGGCGGACCGCTCCTGAGACTCAGGTCCAGCCGAGTCGGTGGACGACGAACTCCGACGACGCAGGGCACGTCGCATCGGCCACTCGCGAGACAGGCTCGTGGCGACGCAGCGCGGCATCCGCCGCGAACGCGTGCTGCAGCTGCGCGTAGGCCTTGGCCATGAGAGGCCGGACCTCGCCCTCCCTGCCGAAGGAGCGCGAGGGCGAAGGGTGCGCGAGCAGCACGAGTTCTGTTCCCCCGAGATCCGGACGTGCGCAGACGATCGCGAGAGTCGGCACGACGAACGACCACGTGAAAGGCAACAGCAGATCATCGGGGTCGCCGAGGCCGGGGGCGTGGAAGAGTCCCCGCGACGTCGGATGCCCGATGTGAAGGTCCTGTCCGATCCACGAGGATCCTGACCGAACGAGCTCGTGCGACAGCTCGGGGCTGCCCACCGTGAAGCGGTTCTCCGTCAACGCCGTCACAGCCCTCTCGAGGGCGGCATGCGCTGAGGCGCTCACGATCAGGCGGGCTCCGTCCACTCCATCACGACGCGTGAACGGGGCGATGCGGGTGCGGCGTCCTCGACCGGTGTACACGTCAGATCCCGATGCTCGGAGCAGGCGACACCGCTGCGTATCCGTTCATCCTCGGCCTCCGATCCGCTGAAGGCTAGCCCGCACGCGCCCCGTCCCCGACGGGTCGAGGACGGGGCGCGTGCGGGCGGCGCGGTCAGGATGCCGCGCGGAGTCCCTCGAGCAGGGGAGTGGTCGGGCGACCGATGAGGCGTGCCAGCGTGCCGTCGGTGTCGGCGAGAGCGCCCGCGCGGATGCCGGCATCCAGTGCGACGACGAACCCAGCGGTGCCTTCATCCAGACCCGCCTCCTGCAGAGCGGCGAGCTGCTGCTCGGCGGTCAGCGGCGTGTAGACGACCTCGCGACCGGCGAGCTCGGTGAAGGCCGCCGCCAGGTCGGAGTACGTCCAGGCCACGTCGCCGCCGAGCTCGTAGACCTCGCCGACGTGGCCGTCCTCGAGCAGCACGACGGCCGCGGCGTCCGCGAAGTCCTTGCGGCTGGCCGAGGCGACGCGTCCGTCGCCGACACCGGCCGCGAGCACACCCGTCTCCTTCGCGACGGCGAGGTCGCGGACGTAGTTCTCGGTGTACCAGTTGTTGCGCAGGATCACGGAGGGGAGCCCGGATGCCGTGATCGCCTCTTCGGTCGCCTTGTGCTCGGGGGCCAGAACGAGGTCGCTCGTCGTCGCCTTCGGCGCGCTCGTGTAGACGAATTTCGTGACCCCTGCGGCGACGGCGGCATCGATGACGGCCTTGTGCTGCGCGAAGCGCTGACCGACCTCGGAGCTCGACACGAGCACGACGGAGTCCACACCATCGAGTGCGGCAGCGACGGACGAGGGATCGGTGTAGTCGAGACGCGCCGTGCGCACGCCGAGGTCGGCGACCTTCGCGACGTCGCGTGCTCCGGCGACGACCTGGTCGGCGGAGGCGCCGCGCTCGAGCAGGCTCTCGACGATGAGGCGGCCGAGGTGTCCGCTGGCTCCGGTGACGAGGATGGTCATTGTTGGTCCTTTCGTAGGTGACACCAGAGCCAACCCGCGGCGACGGCTCATGCATTCCACCCAGAAGGTACCCACTTTCAGGTAAGGTACCCACATGTCGGTCAGTTATGCACAGATCCGCGAGTCCACGCCGCAGATCTTCGAACCCGGATGCAGTTCGCGGGTGGTCCTCGACCACATCATGAGCAAGTGGGGAGTGCTCGTGCTCTCCGCGCTGTCCGACGGCACGCTCCGCTGGGGCGAGCTGCGACGCGAGGTCGCCGGCATCAGCGAGAAGATGCTGGCCTCGACCCTTCGCACTCTCGCCGACGACGGCATCGTGCACCGGGAGTCGTTCCCGACCGTGCCCCCGCACGTCGAGTACAGCCTCACTCCGCTGGGCAGGGATCTCATGGAGCGGATGCTGCCACTCGTCGAATGGGTGGCGGATCATTCGGATGCGATGATCGGACGCCCCTGATTCTGCGGAAACGGTCGCGCGAGGCGGCATCCTCCCGCTGATTTCGTCGTCTCAGAGAATGGTTGACGCGATTACGGTGGTGGCCCTACTGTTCTGAGCATGGCTACGACGCCCATTCATCTGGAACATCCCGACGGCAAGGGGCTGGCAGCCGGGACCCTGGGACTGTGGGGTTCGACCGTCATCGGTCTCGCCTCCACCGCACCGGTCTACTCCCTGGTCGCCTCCCTCGGCTGGGTGGTGATCGCTGTCGGTGCGCAGGCCCCGATCGCGTTCGTCATCGCCTTCGTCCCGATGCTGCTCATCGCCTTCGCGTATCGCGAGCTGAACAACGTCGTGCCGGACTGCGGTACCACGTTCACCTGGGGCACCAAGGCATTCGGGCCGTGGGTCGGCTGGATGGGCGGCTGGGGTGTGGCGGTCGCGGGGATGGTCGTTCTCGCCAACCTCGCCCAGATCGCCTCGGTCTACTTCTGGTCGCTGATCGGTCAGGATCTCGAGAACAACGACTGGCGCGTGATCGTCGTCGCCGTGGCGTTCATCGCCGCGATGACCTGGGTGAGCTGGCGCGGTGTGGAGATCGGCGAGCGCATCCAGAACATCCTGCTCGCGATCCAGTACCTCGCCCTCGCCGTGTTCGTCGTCGCGGCGCTCGTGCAGTTCGCTGCGGGCACCGCTCCCAACCCGACGCCCTTCGACTGGCAGTGGCTCAACCCGTTCGGCTTCACCGACTGGTCGGGCTTCACCGAGGCGATCCTGCTCGCGCTCTTCATCTACTGGGGCTGGGACACGTGCCTCGCCCTCAACGAGGAGACGAAGGATCCCAAGCGGATTCCCGGACGAGCCGCCGTGCTCACCTGCGTCATCCTGCTCGTCACCTATGTCGCCGTGACCATCTCGGCGATGATGTACGCGGGTCTGGGCGAGACCGGCACCGGCCTCGGCAACGAGGCCAACGCCGACGACTTCTTCCTCGGCATCAAGGACGGACTCCTCGGTCCGTTCGGCTGGCTGCTGGTGGTGGCCGTGATCATCTCGGCGATCTCCTCGACGCAGACCACGATCCTGCCGACCGCACGCGGCACGCTCGCGATGGGCGTCTACCGCGCCCTTCCCGAGCGCTTCAAGAAGGTGCACCCGCAGTACAAGACGCCCTCGTTCTCGACGCTCGTCATGGGTGTCGTCGCGGTCGCCTACTACGTCGGCATGACGCTCGTGAGCGACAACATCCTCCAGGACTCGATCCTCTCGCTGGGCCTCGCGATCGCGTTCTACTACGCGATCACCGGATTCGCCTGCGTCTGGTACTTCCGCAAGGAGCTCACCCGCTCGACCAGGGACCTCTTCTTCAAGGGGATCTTCCCGCTGCTCGGCGGACTGATGCTGACGGCCGCCTTCGTGCAGTCCGCGATCGACATGTGGGACGTCGACTACGGCTACACGGTGCTGTTCGGCATCGGCGGCACGTTCGTGGTCGGCATCGGATCGCTCGCCATCGGCCTCGTGCTGATGTTCGTCTGGTACCTGTTCCCGCGCTCGAAGCGGTTCTTCCGCGGCGAGAGCCTGAACCGCGAGACCGAGGTCATGGTGCCCGACGAGCCCGCAGGATTCACCCGTTCGATCGACGGCGGAATCTGACGCGAGGGCGGATGCGCACGGCATCCGCCCGTCCGGATGCTGTCCTAGTGTGGTTCCGTGCGCATCCGGCTCGACATCGCTTACGACGGCACCCACTTCCGTGGCTGGGCCAAGCAGCCGACGCTGCGCACGGTGCAGGGCACACTCGAGAGCGCCCTGGCGCGGATCGTCGGCTCCGATGTGCAGTTCGTCGTCGCGGGGCGCACCGATGCCGGTGTGCACGCGAGCGGGCAGGTCGCACACGTCGACCTCGATGACGCGCAATGGACTCGCGTCGAATCGCGCCACGGCAAGGCCGCGCAGGATCCGGCCGCGTCGATCGCCGGGCGCATGCGCGGCGTGCTCGGTGCGTACCCGGATGTGACGGTGACGCGCTCATCGATCGCCCCGGAGGGCTTCGACGCGCGATTCTCGGCCGTCTGGCGGCGCTATCGCTACCGCCTCGCCGACGAGACCACAGGCTACGACCCGCTGCGCCGCGCGAACACGACGACGCATCGAGGGCACCTCGACGGCGACGCGATGGATGCCGCCGCGCAGACCCTCATCGGTCTGCATGACTTCGCCGCCTACTGCAAGCCGCGCGAGGAGGCGACGACGATCCGCACACTCCTGGAGTACCGGTGGACGCGCGACGCCGACGGCGTGCTCGTCGCCGAGCTGAAAGCCGATGCCTTCTGCCACAGCATGGTGCGCGCTCTCGTCGGCGCGTGCGCGGCGGTAGGGGAAGGGCGTCTGGACGTGGCCGATGTCGTGCGGCTCCGGGATGCCCTGGCGCGCACCAGCGAGTTCAAGGTGCTCGCCGCGCGGGGGCTCACGCTCACCGAGGTCGGGTATCCCGAGGACGCGCTGCTCTCCGCACGAGCAGAGCAGACGCGCGCGCGCCGCTCGATCGACGACTGAACGTCACCGTTGCGGTCGCCCACCCCCAGGAAGGCGACCGCAACGGTTCGTGCGCGGGGTCTCAGACACCGCCGCGCGGTCTCGGACCATCTCTCTGAGGGGAGAGGAGAGACGACTGGTCCGTAAGCTGACTCTAGAAGACGGGCGTTCACGCAAGGTGAGGGGAACCGTGACGGGTGAAGGATCGGCGTTCGCGAGTGCTCTGCGGCTCGCGATCTCGGAGCGGGGGATCTCTCTGGGGCGGCTGCGGGAGCAGTTGCTCGCAGACGGCAATCCTGTGTCCATGGCGACGCTCAGTTACTGGCGGTCAGGGGACCGGCAACCGGAGGGCTCGCAGTCCCTCGCCGTCGTGGAAGGTATCGAGGATCGTCTCGGTCTCGCTCGTGGACACCTCACGAGCCAGCTCGGGCCCTCCACACGTCTCGGCACAGTGGCACCTCCGAAGCTGCCCTTCGACGAGGAGCGCGTTCAGCGCGAGGCTCAAGAGACGCTGCAGGCTCTGGGAGCCGCGCCTCAGGAGCATCTGCGGGACATCTCCACGCAGTACGTCGTGTACGTGGGCCGTGACGGCGCCGTGGACCACACGGTGACCCGGGCGCTCGTGCAGGCCACCAAAGGGCGGATCGCGGAGATCCCCCTCATCGATGCGACACCCGTCGAGACCGACGTGATGTCCGTCATCAGTGACGTCGTGGGAGGCCGACTGGACCGGGAGTACCTGCATCCGGGGCATCTGCTCTCCGGGTTCGTGATCGCGCTGGACGTGCCGATCACGACGGGGGGCACCGCACTCTTCGAGTTCACCGAGACCTATCCTCCGGGGCATCCGCCCCGGCAGTCCGCGTGGCATGCGACCTCGCGGGCCGCGCGCGAGACCCTGATCTGGGTGCATTTCCATCCCGATGCGCTCCCGAGCTGGTGCGAGGAGTACCTGGAGACCGAGGACGACTACTCCTCGGCCATGCGCTCGGTGGCCTCCGGGTCGGTGCACCTGGCCCGACATGGATTCGGCCCCGGCGTGCTCGGCATCCGCTGGGGATATGACGACTGAGTCCTCGAGGGACACTGATTCCTCGACCCCGCACAGAATCGGCGAGTAGCGTGGCCCTGTCATGAAGGTGATCTCGTACAACCTCAGGAAGCACCGCGCAGCAGGAGAGCTGGTGCAGCTCGTCACCGCCCACGACCCCGACGTGCTGTGTCTGCAGGAGTGCGACGTGGTCGAACTGCCCGACCGGATCGGCGATCTGGTGCTCGCGGACGCGACGCAGGGGAACCGGCTCGGCCTCGCGCTCTACTACCGCACGAGCACGTTCCGCATCCTCGGGGTGAAGACGATCGGACTGAAGAAGTCCCTGCACGACCGCATCGCCAAGCCCGCCCATGAGCGGGTTCTCGGGGCTCGGCTGCATGACATCGACGAGGGACGCGACCTGATCGTCGCGTCGTTCCACGCCGCACCCCTCACCGCGCTGAACTCGTTACGGCGGCACCAGATCCGCGCGGCGCTCACCGAACTCGCGACCCTCGGGGAAGGGCTGCCGCAACTTATGGTCGGCGACTACAACTACCCCGTGTTCAAGGAGAACCTCGGGCACGCGGTGCGCGCGCACGGGTACGCACTGACCCTCAGCGACGACCACACGTACACGCGCTACCGGGTCTTCCGCGGGCACTACGACTTCGCCACATCCGCGGGCTTCGAGATCGAACGCGTCACGACCCTGCCTCAGGGCACGAGCGATCATCGGCCCATCCTCGTGACCGCGCGCCTGGACTGACCGCACGGTTTGGGTTCCGGCTCCGCATGACGTAAGCTGTCTCTTTGGTACTCGACTGCCGAGTGCCACGAACGTGAGCCCTCCACTGGCGTGTTCTCTTCTGTCGAAGAAGAACCACCCCGGAGCGGGATTCACGAACTCCTCCGTTCGATCAAGAAAGCAGCACTATCGTGACGCGCACTTACACCCCCAAGGCTGGCGAAGTCCAGCGCGACTGGGTCGTCATCGACGCCACCGACGTCGTTCTCGGCCGTCTGGCATCGCACGCCGCCGCACTCCTGCGTGGCAAGCACAAGCCGACCTTCGCCAACCACATCGACTCGGGTGACTTCGTCATCATCGTGAACGCTGACAAGGTCGCGCTCACGGGTCAGAAGCTCCAGAAGAAGATCGCCTACCGTCACTCGGGCTACCCGGGCGGACTCAAGGCGACCAACTACGCCGAGCTGCTCGAGAAGCACCCCACCCGCGCTGTCGAGAAGGCCATCCGTGGCATGCTCCCCAAGAACAGCCTCGGCCGTCAGCAGCTGGCGAAGCTCAAGGTGTACGTCGGTGCCGAGCACCCGCACGCCGCCCAGCAGCCCACGCCGTACACCCTCGACCAGGTCGCGCAGTAAGCGCCCTAAAGACTTAAGGACATACTCGTGGCTGACATCCAGGACACCACCGAAGCTCAGAACTACTCCACGTCGACCCCCGAGACCGAGACGGTCGAGGCGGCTCCCCGCCCCGTCCTCAGCGTCCCGGGCGCAGCCGTGGGTCGTCGCAAGCAGGCCATCGCCCGCGTGCGTCTGATCCCCGGTTCGGGCACCATCACGGTCAACGGCCGTGCGCTGGAGGACTACTTCCCGAACAAGCTGCACCAGCAGCTGATCAACGACCCGTTCACGGCTCTCAACCTCGTCGGCGCCTACGACGTCATCGCCCGCATCTCGGGCGGCGGCGACTCCGGCCAGGCCGGCGCGCTGCGTCTCGGCATCGCCCGTGCGCTCAACGAGATCGACGCGGAGAACAACCGCCCGACCCTGAAGAAGGCCGGATTCCTCTCGCGCGACGCTCGCGTCAAGGAGCGCAAGAAGGCCGGTCTCAAGAAGGCCCGCAAGGCGCCTCAGTACTCCAAGCGTTAAGGTTCATCCGACCGATGCCGATCTTTGGCACGGACGGTGTGCGGGGGCTCGCCAATGGCATCCTCACCGCCGATCTTGCGCTCACCCTGGCCCAGGCGACTGCTGTCGTCCTGGGCCAGGGCCGTACTGCGGAGGCTCGCAAGGCCGAAGGCAAGCGCCTGACCGCAGTCGTCGCCCGCGACCCCCGCGTCTCGGGGCACTTCCTGACTGCAGCCGTCTCCGCAGGACTCGCCTCCTCGGGTGTCGACGTGCTCGAGGCGGGCGTCATCCCGACGCCGGCTCTCGCGTTCCTGGTCGCCGACCGTGACGCCGACTTCGGCGTGATGATCTCCGCCTCGCACAACGCCGCCCCCGACAACGGCATCAAGATCTTCGCCCGCGGCGGCGTGAAGCTCCCCGACATCGTCGAGGAACGCATCGAAGCCGCGATGGCCGGTGAGAAGCTGCGTCCGACGGGTGCGGGCGTGGGGCGGATCATCCGCTTCGCGGACGCGGAGGACCGCTACGTGGTGCACCTTCTCGGTTCGCTGCCGCATCGTCTCGACGGCATCCACGTGGTGCTCGACTGCGCGCATGGCGCGGCCGCAGGCGTGTCGCCGGAGACATTCCGGGATGCTGGCGCCGAGGTCACCGTCATCGGGGCGGACCCCGACGGGCTCAACATCAACGACGGGGTCGGATCGACCCACCTGGACAACCTCGCGGAGACCGTCGTCCGGCTCGGCGCCGCCATCGGGATCGCGCACGACGGCGACGCCGACCGCTGCCTGGCGGTCGACGCCGAGGGCAACGTCATCGACGGCGACCAGATCATGGCGATCCTCGCGGTGTCGATGAAGGAGCGCGGTCGACTCACCGATGACACGCTCGTCGCCACCGTCATGAGCAACCTCGGCCTTCACGTGGCCATGCGCGAGCATGGCATCATCGTGCGGCAGACCGCCGTCGGCGACCGCTACGTGCTCGAGGACATGAACGCCGGCGGCTACGCCCTCGGCGGCGAGCAGTCCGGTCACGTGATCATGAGCGAGTACGCGACCACGGGTGACGGTCTGCTCACCGGTCTGCACCTGGTCGCCGAGATGGCGCGCCAGGGCAAGACGATCGCCGAGCTCGCCGCCGTCATGACCGTGTATCCGCAGGTGCTCATCAACGTTCGCGGCGTCGACAAGGACGCGGTGGACGCGAACGAGGACGTGCAGGCTGCTGTGCGCGCGGTGGAGGCCGAACTCGGCGACACCGGCCGTGTGCTGCTGCGCAAGTCCGGCACGGAGCCGCTCGTGCGAGTGATGGTCGAGGCTGCGGACGCGGAATCCGCGCATGCCTATGCCGAGCGTCTCGCCGACGTGGTGCGCACGCAGCTCGCACTCTGACGAGCAGCCTCATGTAGAAGCGCCTCAGCCGTTCACCGGCCGAGGCGCTTCTGCATGTCGGAAGGACTGTCAGATCGTGCTGCGCTTCGCGTTGCGTCGAACGGTCGACGCAACGGCGATGCCGCCGCCGACGAGCGCGAGCGCGCCGCCGCCGACCCAGAGCGCGAGAAGAGCCTCGCCGTCGGTGCCGGTCGTCGCGAGGCCGTCGGCCACGGGGGCCGTTGCCGAGCCGCCGTCGGCCGGGCTCGAGCCGTTCGCCGTGCCGGCGGTGCCCGTTCCCCCTGTGCCCGCAGCCGTGCCGGTGCCGGAGGCGGTAGCGGATCCCTCGGCGGTGCCGGCGCTTGTGGATGATCCGCCGTCGGCGTCCGCCGTGGGCTCGGGGTCGCCGGCGCTCACCGATGCGGCGACGCCGATCGGGTTCGACGGTGAGGTCGCGAGCACGGTGTAGGGGCCGGAGGCGTTCGCGGGGAGTCGGATCGAGACGCCGCCGAGTCCACCGCCGTCGGTCGCGGTGACCGTGCCGAGGATCGCTGTCTCGACCGCGAACTTCACGAAGCCGAGAGAGGCGCCGCTGGCGTTCTCGCCCGTGAGCGAGATCGCGACGGTCTCTCCGGGGAGGAAGTTGGCGGGCGGTGCGGTGAACTCGAATGCGCCGCCGGGCTCGACGTTGGGGTTGCTGACGCCGCCGGTCTCCGGTGGCGTGTAGGCGATCGCCGACGTCGACACGGACAGCACCGCCGCGGCAGCGATGGCTGCGATGGCGGCGGTCTTGATGATCGCGTGCTTCATGGTTCCCTCCGGAACGTGTGGTGGATCGCTGTGTGGGGGACTGCGTCGTGAGAAAGTGCCGCGATCGAACGGATGTGAAATTCCGATATGCCGCTTCCGTCTTGATTATTCAGGATTTCCACAGGTGGGCGCAAACCCCTCTGTAACAAGTGCGTGAACAGTCGGGGTGGAGCGCACAGCGATGGTCTCGGTGCGGGGCGCCCGTACGCGCAGGTCGAGGGTGACCTCTTCGCCGGGTGCGAGTCGGGTGCGCCAGGTCAGAACCTGCCTCCCGGCATCCTCTCCGCCTCCGAAGACGGTCGTGTCTGCCATCGGCGTGCTGGTCGTCGACGTGAGCACGCCGTCGACCGGGAGATACACGTAGACCATGGTCTCGACCTCGCCCGGCGGGACGCCGTGCGTGCCACCCCCGGTGAGGTAGTCGGGCAACTGCGCCGCGTCTGCCGGAGCCGTGTTCCGCAACGTCACCGTGAGCGCCGCATCACTGCCGCACCAGGCAGCACCGCTGTCGAGCTGCATGTAGAAATCCATCTTCGAGCTCGTGGCGTCGTTGGCGTAGATCCCGAACTGCGTGACGTCTTCGGCGGTGTCCAGCGAGCCCTGGAGGGCTGTGCCGTCGAGCACCGCCTGCTCCTCGGCATCCGCATTCCACAGCAGCAGGCGGTTCTCCGTGCCCGCCGTCGCGAGGGCCGACACGAAGACCGACGGGTCGAGACGACCGCCGGTGATCGCGTCGAAGACGGCGGCGGCGGCCGAGGCGAAGATCGCGTCCTGCACCCGCGGATCCTCGTAGTCGATGTACACCTGGTTGAGTAGCACCTGCACGGCGTTGTCGGACGTGAGCTGCACGCCGTTGCCGAGGGTCACGGGTCCTGTCGCCCGCAGCAGGTAGGACAGGGCCACCGGGTCGATCGAGAGCACGCCGTCGACGGTCATGCCCTTCTCACGCTGCCACATCGCCTGCATGATCGGGCCGTCGCGGGTGAAGTCGGGGATCTGCGTCACGTTCTGCACGAACGTCGCGGGCTGCGTGCCGAAGATGCGGATCTGCTCGTCGGAGAGCTCGACGACCGGCTCTGCGTAGGTGGGGAAGTCGCCGGTCGATGCCTGGTCGGCGAGCGTGACGCGCCCGCCCTCGGCGTGCACGAGCACCATGGCGCCGACGATGCCGCCGAGTGAGCGCCATTCGGCGTTGTTCTGGAAGACGATCAGATAGTCGCGGGGGTCGTCGCGTCCGAGCATGGCGGGCAGCAGGGTCGCGGTGCGGCTGAGGGTGTCGACGCTGCCATAAGCGTCGTGCACGAGTTCGGCGACCTGGTCGACGGCCGAGGAAACCGGGCCGAGCAATGCGGTCCGGTCGATGCCAGCGAGGTCGCTGTCGGCCGTGCCGAGCGCGGTCGCTGCTGCGGATGCCGCACTCTCGAGCTCGGTGAACGCGGCCAGATCGATCGCGCCGTCGGTGGGGCGGATGCTGTCGAGCGAGAACGTCGCGGCGACCGAGGACAGCGGCACGAGTGCCGTGGTGGCGACGTCGTCGAGAGTCGCAGCCACGGTCGAGACGGCCGAGAGCTGCGGGCCGACCCAGGGGAGCTGTTCGGCGAGCGCCCAGACGGGGTCGCCGGTGAGATCACGCGCTGCGGCCGTGTGCGTCGAGACCGTGGCGATGAGTTCAGGAGCGGATGCCGGGTCGGCGAGCACCGTTCCGGCGTCGGTCGCCGCCGCTCTCGCCGCGTCGAGGTGCTGGTAGGCGAGTGCGGCGCGAATGCCGATCCAGGCTAGGGCCGCGAGCGACAGCACGAGGATGCCGCCGAGCACCCATGCCGAGATGCGCCCCGCGCGCCGGCGTCGACGCGCGGCGGGGCTTTCGGCGGTGGCGTCAGACACGGCGGATGACGGTCGTGATGGAGGAAGAACTCATCTGTGGGGGAGGCGCCGTTCTGTGCAGGGAGGAGTCGACTCGGCGGATTCCGCGTCGGATGGAACGGCGATCAGGGACGCCCCATACCGAAATACTGCCATCCCGCAGCCCGCCACGCGGACGCGTCGAGGCAGTTGCGTCCATCGACGACGAGGCGGCCGGCGGTGAGCGACGCAGCGTGTTCGGGGGAGAGCTGGCGGCGGTACTCGTCCCACTCGGTGACGAGGAGGACGACGTCGGCACCACGCAGCGCTTCGTCGCGGTCGTCGACGTAGTTGAGCTGCGGATGCTGACGGCGTGCGTTGTCGATCGCCTCAGGGTCTGTGACCGTGACGTCGGCACCGAGTCCGCGCAGTCGCACGGCGGCGTCGAGGGCAGGAGAGTCGCGGATATCGTCGCTGTGCGGCTTGAACGCGGCGCCGAGAACCGTGACCTTCTTGCCGACGATATCGCCCTGAACGGCGTCGACGACGAGAGTCACGGCGCGTTCGCGGCGACGGAGGTTGATCGCATCGACCTCGCGGAGGAAGCTGACGGATTCGCTGCGGCCGAGCTCCTCGGCGCGGGCGGCGAAGGCACGGATGTCCTTGGGGAGGCAGCCGCCGCCGAACCCGATCCCGGCCCCGAGGAAGCGGCGACCGATGCGGACGTCGTGACCGATCGCGTCGGCGAGCTGGGTGACATCGGCTCCGGTGACCTCGGCGATCTCGGCCATCGCGTTGATGAAGGAGATCTTGGTGGCGAGGAACGCGTTCGCCGCGACCTTCACGAGTTCGGCCGTGGCGAGGTCGGTGACGAGGAACGGCGTTCCCTTGGCGACGGCGGGGTGGTAGACCCTGCGTAGGATCTCCGCCGCCCGCTGGCCCGGGTCCTCCCGCTCGGTCGTTGAGCGAGCGAAGCGAGACGAAACGTCTTGACTCCCTGAGCCGCTCTCTTCTTGGGTCCCTGATCCTGCCGAGAGGCCCGCTACTCCGACCACGAGTCGGTCGGGATCGATCGTGTCCTGTACGGCCCATCCTTCGCGCAGGAATTCCGGGTTCCACACGAGCGTGGCGCCGGCGTCCTCGACGCGCGGGGCGAGTTCGGCGGCGGTGCCCACAGGAACGGTCGACTTGCCCGCGACGATGTCGCCCGGCCGCAGATAGGGGAGAAGCCCGTCGATCGCCGCGTTCACATACGTGAGGTCTGCGGCGTAGCCGTCCTTCTGCTGCGGGGTGCCGACGCCGACGAAGTGCACGTCTGCACCGTGCGCCTCGGACATGTCGGTCGTGAAGCGGAGGTTCCCCGCTGCGACGCCCTGCGTGAGCAGCTCAGGCAGTCCCGGCTCGAAGAACGGTGCCTGGCCAGCCGAGAGCGCCTCGATCTTGCGCTCATTGACGTCGATGCCGACGACGTCGTGCCCGATGGATGCCATTGCGGCGGCGTGGACGGCACCGAGGTAGCCGCAGCCGATGACGGAGAGTTTCATTGGGGCTCCTTGTTGAAGGGCGTATGGTGGCGGGGCTCCGGTGATTGGGCCGAGCTGCCTCGGGGAGGACGAACCGCTGACGTCTTGGAGCCGTCGAGACTGGGCCTATCACACCCTGATCGTGCGTGACGCCCCCTCGCGCTGACGCCATTCGGAGGAAGTGCACTGACAGACAGGTGCGAGCTTCGACAGTAGGTCACCTGCTGTGACCCCACAGATCTACAGGAAAGGCAGTGAGGAGCTCGCCTTCGTCATACTCCGCCGGGGGCTCTCCGCCCAGGTCGAGTGCCTCAGCGACGCTTTCAGCTGCTCGGTACCCGGGTCGTCCGGTGCCGGCATAGTAGTCGTCGTACTTGAAACGGGGCTCTGTTCCTGGCGATATCAGACGCGCAGGAATGCCGAACGACTCCGCGATGACGATTCCATGAAGCGACGACCCGCAGACGAATCGACTCATCGCGATCCGACGGATCACATCGAAGGGCGATCCGATCGGACTGACGATGCTCTCGTCTCGCTGTCCGCGGAAGTCGTGCAGGTTGGGCACGACCGTCACCTCCGTGAGATCGCCCTCCGAAACGCCATCGCGATACCCGGCAAGCGGCCAGAATCGCGACCAGAGAAGCGCAGGGTCTCCGTACACGGCGGGCGTATCGATCCCTTCAGCCTGCAGAACTGCGCGTGTATGAGGCCCTCGAACCGCGCGCACATCGAGCCCGCCCGCGAGGGGTGTGTCTAGTTCCTTACCGTTGACGCCGGCGCCCCATACGACATCACCGGCTTGCGCGAGATGCAGGATCGAGCCCACCGACACGAGACGTCGGTTGTCTCGCGGATCGTCGAGGCGCAGTTCTTCCGCGATACGGGCGACGAGGATAGGGCCGATGAGATCGCCGAAGTTGTTGACAGGCTTCTTCGGGAGTACCGCGCCCAAGACGCCAGAGCGACGACGAACTGGATTCCAGTGAACGACTTCTACGGGCATGGGTTCCTTTCAAGATCGCAGACGCTTCGCGGAGTCCCAGATGCTCGCATAGTCTGCGCGAACGGCGGGAACGACGGCGCACAGCGCTGCGTATGCCGAGGCTGTGATGACCAGAATGAAGAGTTCAAGCGGGGCGGAAACGTCATGCAGCAGGAACACTGAGAGAAGCCAGAGCCCTACCGAGAGCGGACCGAAAACGGCAATAGGGCGCAGTGCTGCCTTGATCAGGGGAAGACGCCTGACTTTCGCCGCTCGCACCGGAAAGAGAGTCAGGAGCGACCAATTCAGGAGCTGTCCGATACTGGATGCGACTGCCACTCCGATCGGTCCCCACGTTACGCCGATGACCATGAGTGCGATGCTGAGTGATCGAGTCAGTATCGACCAGCGCAGCTGCACCCCAGTAAGCGCGCGAGACTGGAAAATCCAGTAGTACACGTAACCGATGCCTTGAAAAACTCCCCCCACTGCCAGTGCCGCGAAGATGGGTTTTGCGGACTCCCATCCCGGGCCGAGCAGTATGTCGATTATTGGTCCAGCGCAGCCCGCGAGGAGCAGGAGCGAGCCAGCGAACGTGTATCCGAGCATCGTCTGAGCGCGAAGAAGGTAGGGCTCGTATCTGGGGTCGTCCTGCAGTTTGGAAAGCACGGGCATGGCTACACGGGTCATCGGTGCGGCGATCTGTTGCAACGGGAGGCTGAAGAGTCGGAAAGCCCGATCGTAGATGCCGAGTTGCTGAGCTCCCCACGTCCGTCCGATTAGCACTGAGTCGATGTTCCCCGTGACGTAGGCGAGGGTCTGTACGGCGAAGGAATTGGCGCCGAACGTGTACAGAGCCTTCATGCCGTGCCCGCGGCGGGGCAGTCCAGGCACCCACTTTGCAGCGGCGATGAGAATCAGAAGGGTAAGCGCGGCAACCATCACCTGCTGCGCAACGAGCGCCCAGTATTCTGCTCCGGCCGAGGCGAGAAAGACCGCGGCTACCAAAGCCACGGCGGGCGGAACGATGTCGGAGACCGCAAGCCAGGTGAACCGTAGTCGAACAGTAGCCTCGGCGCGAAACTGCGCGGACACCGCTCCAAGCAGGAATGTGGTGGCTAGCACCTGCGTAATCGGCAGAACATCCGGCTGGTCGTAGAAATCAGAGATCCACGGTGCGGCGAAGAACGTGGCTGCGAAAAGCGCTACGCCGATGCCGACGTTCGTCCAGAACAGATTGCTTCGCTGCTGGTGCGTGATCGTCTGTGACTGGATCGCGGCCATGGAGAGACCGAAATCACTCACGACGGAAGCGACTCCCACGATTGCCAATGACATCGTGACGAGTCCAAAGTCTGTCTGGTCGAGGAGGCGCGCGAGTACCGCAATACTTGCAAACTGTATGGCGGCCCGGATCAGTTGCGCGGTCAGGGTGGCGAACCCGCCTCGAGCTGCCGCGCCGGCGAGGCTCAGGACGCACCTCCGGGGACAACGTGAGCCTCCCACGCCAATCGGTAGGCGCGAATATGTGCCGTCGCCTGCTCTGCCCAAGTCCGTTCTGGAGCGATCGGGCGGAAGGCGCGTGCTGCCGTGGCCGTCAGAGCATGTCTTATGGCGTCCGCCGTCAACGGCGGAGCGAACAACTGGACCCAATCTTCACCGAAATCGGACTGAAGTAGTGAGGCCGTGGGGCCTTCTGGCACCAGAATCGGCGTCCCAAGGTCGAGCGCGAGCAGCGCCGCACCCGAGTTCTCGAATCTGGCGTAGGGGAGCACTACCAGCCGGGCTCCTTCGATGTAGGAGCGGAGCGAACTATCCGGAACGTGTCGAAGGTCGAGATGTACGTTTGGTTGAACGTCACGGGTGGCGATCAGTCTGGATTTCAGCTCAGGGGAGGTCGGACGTCCCGCGACCATAAACGTGAGAGTCGGTAGATTCCGGGACGCTGCGAGGAGCGACTCTGTCCCCTTGTAGGGCCTGATGAGCCCGAAGCTGAGCACGTCGAACTGTTGCGATGTTGGTTCTCTATCCACGCCCTCATACCAACTGGCGAGCTCTCCGTGGGGGATCAGGAGCGCAGGCGCTTGTGAGGGACATTCGGAGAGGGGATTCAAGCAGATCCATACGTGCGTGGCACGGTCGAGCATCTCTAGCAGAAGCTGGTCTACCTTCGAACGGGCCTTCTCGTGGGGGCGGAGATTGTGCAGAGTCCGTACGACCCGGGTGAGCCCGAGGAACGATCGAACCAGGAGTCCGGCGAACAACACGCGGTTCGCGGTGCGCCCCAAACGGCTGTTCCTTTGGAGCATGGTCTCTGGCCAATGAACATGAACTGTTCGGACCCTTCCGGTAAGGAGTCGCCACCAGTTCAGGAACTCGATTTGCTGTCCGGCGCCTGTGAGCGCGGCCACGAGCAGGTGCACGTAGGGGTTGGCCGTGGAACTAGGGCTCGTAAACGACATCATCACGATGTCTGCGGGCCTGTTAGCTCGTGATCGCCGCAAGATAGCGCCTCGCATAACTGTTCGGATCTGTCAATACAACCGCGTGATCACGGGCGCGGATGGCGATCGCCGAGACATCTGCTGATCGGAGAAGGTCAATCTGCTGAGCCAAAGAGTCCGGATCGTTCGCCCGATACCTCACCCCGGTTGCGCCGTGGTCGATGAGTTCAGACGACCCGCCTTGGTCCGGAACCAAGGCGATCACCCCGCTGAGCTGTGCTTCAAGCACAGTCCGCCCCATCGGTTCGGCGGAGTTCGCCACGATCACAACGTCGAGACCCGACAACGCAGTACTCCACGGGCGGGGTCCCTCGAAGTAGAACCTTCGTCCCAAGAGCTGCCGACCTCTCAGCCGGATGTTCTCGGCGAACGTCTCATCATTTCGTGCGACGGGTCCTCGGACGATGAGATCGACGGCATCCGTTCGCGCCACGCCGTCAATGGCGAGTGCGATGTTCTTCTCAGGGGCGACTCGGCCGACTACTCCTACTCGCATATTCTCGGAAGCGGTCGACGGAAGCGTGAATGCGAGAGGGCGCACGGGACGAGTGAGCACCCGGCAGATGCGCTTTCGGAGAACAATCTGAGCCCCTGTGTACTCACTTACCGCCACCACTCGATGAATACGCAGCGCGCAGATGTTCAAGGCGAACCGTCCGAAACCGGCGGTAAGCGTGTCATGGAGATCGAGAACGATGTGAGGGCGCCCACGGGACCACCTGCGAGGAAAGAGCACTCCCGCAGAAAGAACGTAGGAAAAGAGCACAAGGACGTCGTTGCCGGTGCATATGCGACGCAGCTCTCGCCAGAAATCACGGACCAAGCTCGCACGTCCTTCATTCACACGCGCGTCAATGAGGATCGCGTCGCTCGAGGTTGCCTCGTGCCAGGCCTCCGCGACTGCTCTGTCGGTGCAGACGAGAGCAACATTGTGCCCCTGTTCTCGCAATGACGCAGCCAAAGTGAGCATGCTCTGTTCGGCACCCCACACGCCGGTTGCGATGGACGAGAAGACGATCCGGTCAATTGACATGAGAGTCCAATGCAGTTTCGTACGCGCGAATCACATCTTCTCCGTAGGTGTCATCCGCGAATCGATATCTGAGCGCCCGAGAGTTCTCCTCGAGGACCTTCAACTCCGAGGGATTCCTAAGCAACCTGCGCAGGATGGCAATTGCCTGATCCTCGTCCGAAGCCACGTGGCCAGTCACCCCATCGATGACGACATCTCGCACCCCGATGCAATCCATTGCGACAGCCGGGACGCCCGCTGCCTGCGCTTGCATCAGCCCGACAGGCATCCCCTCCCACCGAGAGGTGAAGTAGATCACAGACGCGTCTTCTAGCTCGCTCCACACAGCGTCAGAGTCGATCCACCCGCTTGTGGTCCATCGACTCGCACCGTCGATCTGACCCGGACCAATCCACCGAAAGTCCGCGACATCGTGGAGCAAGCGGGCGGCGCGCGCGAATCGTTCGGGCGCCTTCTGCGGGCCCCATCGACCGATGTTGACGACCTTAGGCCGTCGACGAGCTGATCGCGTTCCCGCGAGGTCTATCTCCGATCTCGAAAGAACGTTGCGAACGGTGAGTGCGCGGACCCCGACGAGCTCTCGTGTGGTGCGTTCCTCATCGACGGACACGCAGAGCGTTAGGTCATGCTGGGGTCCGAGCAGGCGCTCCATCGTCCGGAAGACGGCGGCGGACGCAGGAGCGACATCCTTGCGGAGAAATGAGTATCCGTGAGGCGAATACACGATCGGGGCGCGCCGTCCGCCGACTCTTCCGACGAGACCTGCGAATGTCGAGTGCAAGTGAATGATGTCCCATTCCTGCGTGTGGACAAGCGAACGGTAGAGCGAGCCCAGCGCTAACACGCGGCGAATCCTCGGGTTCTCTCGTGCACCCCGAACATGCACTCTGGAAGCGCCGCTAAGGCGATGGGCTACTGCGGTGCAAGCTGGCCCGTCCGGGTGTGGCGAGTACGCGACCTCGACGTGGTGTCCCAACTGAGCTTGGTGTGAGGACATGCGTGCGATGACATCGAGAACCCCCGTGGCCATCGCTTCCGTGACGTGCAGGATCCGCATCAGTGGTCCTCCCGCCCAGTCATATCGCGGTAGATGTCGTAGTAGTGCTCAGCGGTTGTGTCGATGTCGAACGTGGACTCGGCGAGGGCGCGTGCGGCGTCAAACCAATCGGTGTCTTCCTCGAGAGTCGTGCGGATCGCAGCGGCGAGAGCGAGGGGGTCCTTTGGCTCCACGAGAAGGTCAGGTGAGATCGCAAGAAGCTGAGAATCGCCGACGTCGGTTGTGATGACAGGAATGCCAGCCGCGAGAGCCTCGATGCCCGCCATCGGAAGTGCCTCGCCGTGTGAACTTGAGATGACCAACGCACTGCTTTGACTGAGCGCCTCGCGAACGTTGTTGATCGGCCCCCTTAGTTCGACTCGCACCTCTTTGAATTCCTCAAGCAGGGAAGACAGCTCCTCGTTCTCTTGAGTCATCCCAGCCCCGGCACACACCAGCAGCGGTGCAGATTCGCCCATCCGTGACAGGGCCGCCAATAGGCTCCTGTGGTCCTTCATGGGGTGCCATCGCGAGAGACAGAGCAGTTGCGGTCGCTTGCCAGGTGCGTCACGGCCTGCTGCGCCAAGACTCGTTCCGTTGAGAACGGTGAGATCGACTTCTCGTCTATACCTCCGACGTGCGAATGCTGCCGCGCTTGGCGAGCAAGCGATGAGGCGATCGATCCGGGTAGCGACGCGGCTGACCAGGAAGGTCACTAGGCGCGACGTTGCCCCTGACTCGTGCCCCCCGCTGGTGTGAATCGTTGACACGTGCGGAACCCTGCTGCGACTCAAAGCGACAAGTAGGTCTGATTGAAGCAGATGGGAATGCACGATATTCGGTCGGGACGAAACGATCAGTTGCTTGAATCGACGCCAAGCAGACATGAGCGCAATTGGAGACTTCTTCAGATCGAGATAGTGAACTCGATCTGCCGCAAGGTCCAGACGATCGCTCAGGCTGTCCCTGCCGAGCAAGACGACCACTTCTGTTTGAATGCCGAAATTGCGGTGTCGAACAGCTAGCGCCTCGATGAGTGTCTGGGCGCCACCAGTGTCGGCGCTATTGATCACATGGAGAATCTTCATCGCCGCTCCCTGCCTCCTACTGATTTCGGAGATTGACGGCGTGCCAGGGTGAGAAGACCGAGGCATCCGCCAGCAAACGCCCACACCCACGCCGCCGAGTCGTAACTGATTGTCAATGCTCCGATCAGGACCCAAAGCGCCAGGGCGAAAGCAGCCGTGACTGGCCGTGTCCACCGGGATACGGAACCGACGATCAAGAGAAGGCCGAGCAATACGAAGCCACCAGCAAGCAGGCCAAACTCGAAGAGGATCCTGAACTGTGCGCTGAAGACGTCCAACGGCTGCTGCACGAAGGCGAATTCGATGAGGCCGACGTCTCCCGCGCGGAACGCTGCGGCCATGCCACCGCGGCCGGTGCCAAACACTAACCTGCTAGGTTCGTCGCTCCAGTAATTCAAACCTGCCAGGATCGAGCCGAATCGATCGCTCCATGAAAAGTCAAGCGGCGAACTCCGTTGCCCGAAAACCCAGGTCGCGGTCACACAGGCTGCGGTGATAAACAGCAGTGCCGTGATCTGATTGCGGAGTGACTTCGTAGCGGAAGTGATGATGACGCCGGCAACGAGCCCGAGCCCTGCGATGGCGCTACCGGATTCGCTCGCCGTGATTATCGCTCCGCCTGCAACTACCGCTGTCCATTCCCATCGTGAAAGGGAACCACGAAGGCACCGTGCGACGAGGACCATCAATGTAATCGCGAGCAACAGTGTTCCCGCCATGAAGGACGGTTCGGGAAACTGCGCGAAGGGGCGTTGGATATAGTTCAAGATTGCGGTGGAGTTGTTCTCGACGCTCGCGTATCCGGGAGCCCGATACAGCGTGACGAACGGAATGTAGCCCGCCCGGATCGCGATCATTTGCAAGCCTCCGAAGAGCGAGGTCCCGATGACGAGCCAAGCGAGTAGCCGGCTGAAGTCCGTATGCAGGGAGAGGACACCCAGCGTTCCTGTGAGAAAGTTCCCGATCACGCCGATCCAGGTCAACACCCCGGTCGGTGGAAATGTCACCGAGAAGAGCACCGTTGCTATCGCATTTGCTGCTAGCGGGATCAAAGCAAGTGAGATCGTGATCGCGTCCAGCCTGGGGTGCCGAGGTCCGACAATCCACGCTGCGATACCGAGTATCGCGCTCACGGAAATACTTGTGTTGGCTCCCAGCCCCAGGGCTGCGTAGGGGAAGAAACTGAAGAACACAGCGAGAACCGATATCAGTCGACAAAGGCGACTCGTCTGCGGGAACCGCTCTACAGGAATCGGTCGTGGCGTACTAGCCCGAAGGTGATCAGCCGAAGATGCGGCGTGCAACGTCATCCCATTCCTGTTGGGTCTCCCGATGATGCTGAGCTGTCTCGACGGTCGTGGCGTTCCTCAGGGCCGCGAGGCGTGAGGCGAGTTCATCAGTACTTCCCGGGTCGACGAACTCGATCAGCGGGTAGTCTCCCGCCTGCTCGCGAAGGGAATCCAGGTCGGAGGCGATGATCCGACGACCGTATTGCATGGCTTTGGCAAGGACGCCGCTTTGGGCAGAAAAGTGCGTGTATGGCAAGAGCACGACTTCTGCGCTGGCCAGCGTGGTGTTGAACTCATCAGCATCCAAGTAGCGGAAATCGACGGTGGCCGTGGAGCCCCGTACGTGGTCGCGGAGCTGGTCACCGTACGAATCAGGCTGGGGTGCGCCGATCACACGAAGGGGGATAGTTGCCGAAGTTGCAGCCTGGATGGCGTTCTCAAGGCCTTTGTTTGGACGCACCTCACCCAGGCAAAGCGCTCCAGGCACTTGTTCCGAAACAAGAACGGTTCGCGAATCGCCGGGAAGAGGCACAACGACGATCCTCCGGGCGCGCCATCTGGTCACGATCGCCCGTTGTGCTTCACCGTGCAGGGCGGTCAGTGTCGCCCGGCGAACTGTCCGCTGCTCTTGTAAGAAGAAGAGCCGGTCGCGGAGCGTCATTTGTTTCGCTTCATGTGGGATCGCATTGTGGAGGAAAAGTACGTTCTCGACCCGACTTGTGCGGCGGGTCAACCCGTACTTGCTTGTCTCCCAAAGAATTGTCAGCGCGGCGGCGCCCTGAAGGGATCCGACCAACCTGCGGATGTGCGCGCGTTCGCGGAGAAGATCGATCGTCTGCGAGACTCTTCGCCAAGGAGAAGTCGAAGGTCGGCGCGGGAGCAGGGTCTCGTGCAACTCGAAACTGTCCTTCCATCCCGAGGTCGCCTCCCGGGCTCCCGGGCGGGACAGCAAGATGACTCTCGAGAACATCGCTGTCCGGCTCGCCGCCGCCGCGATCTCCGCAGCATGCTCGATCTGGCCGCCGTACTCGGTCGGGCAGACGACAAGGAGGGACCGGGAGAGTATCGCCTCATTCGTGTAGCCACGTCTCAACTCCGACCACCGTCCTCGGCTTGACACGACGTTTTGCACCCGTGTGACCTTCTTCAATGTGCCGATTCTCCGGGGGCGACGACGGCCTTCAGAGTCTTGAACAGAATGACGATGTCGCCGATCATCGACCAGTTCTCCACGTAATAGAGGTCGAGGCGGATCGTCTCGTCCCACGTCATGGACGAGCGGCCGCTGACCTGCCACAGACCGGTGATGCCAGGGCGCGCGAGCAGCCGGCGGTGCGCGGCATCCGTGTACAGGGCGACCTCCGCGGCGATCTGCGGACGCGGACCGACCAGGCTCATCGATCCACCCAGCACGTTGAAGAACTGCGGGAGTTCATCGAGAGAGTACTTGCGGATGAATCTGCCGACCGGCGTGATGCGCGGGTCGTTCTTCACCTTGAACAGCGGCTGCTCGCTCGTGCCCTGAGCCTCGAGCAGCGCCTTGAGCTCGGCATCCGCTCCGACACGCATCGAGCGGAACTTCAGCATCTTGAACGGCTCGCCCTTGAACCCGATGCGCTCCTGCTTGTAGAGCAGGGGACCGGGGCTCGTGAGTTTCACTGCGAGGGCGACGGCGATCAGCACCGGTGAGGCGAGGATGATCAAGGCCAGCGAGCCGAGGATGTCGGTCTTGCGCTTCGCGAAACGCTGACCCGTGCTGAAGCGCGGCGTCTCGACGTGGATGAGCGGCAGCCCCGACACCGGACGCGTATGGATGCGCGGACCGGCGATGTCGGTGATGCTCGGCGCCAGCACGAGATGCTGCTTGCCGGCCTCGAGCGCCCACGAGATGCGCTTCACGCCTCCGGGCGGCAGGTCCCCGCTGCTGGTCACGATGACGGTGTCGGCGCCGGTCGCCGCGAGCGCCCGCTCGACGGCATCCACCTGACCGAGGATCGGGATGTCGGTTCCGGTGACGGTCGCCCCGACCAGATCGGTCGGGATGCAGGCGCCGATCACCCGGTAGCCGGCGTCGGGCGCGCGACGCAGCTCGCCCGCGATGTTCGCCACCGAGCGCTCCGACCCGACGAGGAGCACCTGCGCCGAATAGGCGCCGGTCGATCGGCGCACCGACACCAGCCACTGGCGCCAGAGCCAGCGGGTGTAGACCAGGGTGAGGATCCCGATCGGCAGGCTGAGCAGCAGGTAGCCCCTGGCGATGTCGATCTTGGTGAGGAACGCCACGATCGCGATCGCCCCGAAGATCGTGAAGCTCGCACGCGCGATGCGCACGTACTCCGCCGTGCCAGTGCCGATCACCCGATCGCTCCGCGAATCCACGAGGTCGAGCGCCCACATCCACAGCGCGACGAGTCCAGCGGAGAACAGCCAGTAGGAGATGTCCGGCACATCGAGCACCTCGAGACCGCCGGTCACGATGCGCACCTCGCCGAGCCCCAGCCACGCGATCTGGGTGCCCAGCACGACCCAGACCAGCACGAGCAGGTCGGTGAGCCAGAGGCGGCGCGCGAAGCGGCGACGCCACGTCGAGCGGGGGCGTGCCAGGGGCCCGGATGCCGCATCTCGAGTGTCGGTATCCGTGGGCGCAGTGTGCGCTGGATCGGGCTGCGGCAGCGTTGACGCGTCGATGGGAGTGGTCGACGTCACGACGAACCCTTCGCGGTATTCAGGTATTTCGGTCTGCTTCTGATCGGACAGTAGCAGACTCAGCGAACGTTCAGGTTTCCGGATTACCGCGAAATTCGTGACGATTCGGCAACGCTGGATCAGCGCGGGTCGAGCATGTCGTCGAAGGACTTCTCGTCCGCGGTCGCACGACGGCGGATCCCCACCGGCTCCTCATCGGAAGCCGCGCCTCGACGGCCGGCCCTGACGGGCTTCGAGGGTGTGGCGAGATAGGCGCCGTAGCCGTATCCATAGCCGTATCCGTACGCGTCGGCGCCCTTGGTCGGCACCATCGACAGCACGAGCCCGGTGACCTTGGCGCCGACGGTGTCGAGCGTCCCCAGGGCGGCTTCCAGCTGATGCGTCGTGGTACGGCCGACCGACACCACCATGATCGCTCCGGACGTCCACTGCGTGAGAACGGCAGCGTCGGTCACCGGGAGCAGGGGAGGGGCGTCGCACAGCACGACGTCGAACTCTTCGCCGAGCGCGTTCATGAGCTTCTGCATGCGCTCCGAGCCGAGCAGCTCGCTGGGGTTCGGGGGAATCCGCCCGGCGGGCAGTACGTGCATCGACCGGTCGCCCCACGGCAACAGGACGTCGCCGAGGCGAGCTCGTCCGATGAGCACATCGGTGAGTCCGGTGCCGCCCTCGATGCCGAGGTACTCGGCGACCTTGGGCTTGCGAAGGTCTGTGTCCACCAGTGCGACGCGGCGGCCACTGTCGGCGAGAGCGATCGCCAGATTGATCGCAGTGGTCGACTTGCCCTCGGTCGAGATGCTCGAGGTGATCACGAAGGTGTTGCCGCTGTCGACCTCGAGGAACTGCAGGTTCGTGCGCAGCGAGCGGAACGCCTCTGAGCGGGGGTTGAGGGGATCCTCCTTGAGGATCAGCGGGCGCTCCTTGGCCTTCGGGTCGTGCGGGATCGCGCCGATGATCGGCCGGTCGGTGATCTCCGCCACGTCGCGCGGCGTGCGCACTTTCGTGTCGAGCACGGCACGCAGCACCGCGACACCGATCCCGAGCGCCGGACCGACCAGCAGTCCGAGCGAGAGATTCAGCGGCGTGTTCGGGCTCACGGCGTCGCTGCTCGCGAGGGCATCCCGAACCCGCGTGAGCTTGATCGGACTCACGTCAGACCCTGCGGGGGTGTCGATGCGTTCGACCGCTTCGGCCAGAGCCGTGCCCAGCGAGTTCGCGATCTCCGCGGCGAGGGCCGGGTCGGCGTCTTCGACGGTGATCCTGATGAGCGTGCTGTTGAGCGGGCTCGCGGCGGTGACCTGCTCGCCCAGCTCGTCGGCGGTGCTGCTCAGACCGAGCGTGCGAATGACCGGATCGAGGACGACCGGTTCTTTCACCAGGCCGACGTACGTGGTGATGCGCGACTCGGCGAAGTTCGATCCCTGGGTGAGATCGCTCACGGTGCTGCCGGCCTGCGACTGCACGAACACGACGCTCGTCGACGAGTAGATCGGTGTGCGCGTGAACGAGTACGCCGCCGCCGCGGCGAGCCCGATCAGAGTCATCGCGGCGATGATCAGCCAGCTCTTGCGGAGGATTCGGATGTAATCGCTGAGCTCCATGACGCCTCTCGAGGGATCGCACTGCACACCGAACGGGATGGACCCCTGTGGACGCGTTCATTGTCGCACACGACCGGCATACCGGTAGACGGTAGCCTTCTCGACATGTCACACGAGACCCTCGAGCGCGGTCCGCGCGTCCGCCGACACCGCCCGTGGTGGCGCGGCGGTTCGTCCGTCCAGCGCTGGAACGGCGAGGTGCTGTCGTGGGCGCTGATCGGACTCGGCGCCGGCATGCTCCTCGGCGCATTCGTCGGCGGCCTGCTCGGCACCGTCGCCCTCTGGATCGCTCTCCTCGTGCCCGTGATCCTCGCCGCTCGCCGCGGCATCCCTCGGGGAATCCTCCTGTTCCGGCCCGTCGATCTCCTCTACGGCATCGTCCTCGGCACTGTGCTGCGGCTCACCCAGGGCTGGCTCGCCGTCGCTCTGGGCGGCAGCGGCGCCCTGCCCTCGTACGCCTCCCTCGACGGTCGGCTGCCGAACCTTTGGTGGCTCAGCGACGGCATCGGTGGCATCCTCGTCGCGCCCGTCATCGAGGAGTTCTTCTTCCGCGGAGTCCTGCTCATCGCGATCCTCACTCTCGTGCGCCGCCTCGCCGGTCACACCGGGGCGGCGATCGGCGTCGGCGGGGCGGTCGCGGTCGTCGCGTCGACCGCGCTGTTCGTCATGGCGCACCTGCTCACCGGCCAGATGACGATGGATGCCGTCGGTGGACTGATCCTGCTCGGCCTGATCGCAGGTTGCCTCGTCGCATTCACCGGGCGGATCTGGCCGGCGGTGCTCGTGCACGTCGTCTACAACGGCCTCGGTGTGGGGCTCACCGTGGTGGGGACGCTGCTGGGCTGAAACGGGAATCGCCCGGTGAGCCATGAGGCTCACCGGGCGGCTCCCGTCATCACGCGGAGGCTTCGGATCAGCCCTGCGAGACGGTTCGATCTGCGCGACGGCGCGAGAGGAGGAACACGGCCCCTGCGGCCAGCAGCACGGCGCTCAGGCCGGCGAGGCCGAGTGACAGCTCGCCGCCGGTGGTGGCGAGTCCGCCGGCTGCGGGCGTAGCGGCCTCGGGCGCGAACACAGCCGCCGCGGGTGCGATCACGACCACGCCGAGTGCGACGCTGCGCACCTCACCCGAGGCGCTCAGACCGTTGACCTGAAGGGTGTCGGCGCCGAGCGCAGCATCCGTCGGCACGGCGACCCGGGTCGAGAACGTGCCATCGTCACCGACGGTGACCTGCCCCAGGAACAGGTTCGACTCCAGCAGCCAGAGGTCGACGACGCTGCCCGGAAGGTAGCCTTCGCCGGACACGACGAGCGATCCGCCCTGCACGGCCTCGAGCACGCCGTCGCGCAGAGCGACCTGTGCGCCGGCGGGATCCAGGCTGCTCGCGCGGACCTCGAAGCCGTCGCCGGTGACCACGGTGTCCGATCCCTGAGCCGCCACCTCGACCGGCGTTTCGGCGCCGGCGAGCGTCGCCGCGACCGCACCGCTCGGCTGGACGGGCAGCACGGGCGTGCCGTCCTGGTCGAGGAAGTGAATCGGCGCGAGCGCGGGCGTGCCCGTGGCGGTGACGGACTCGCCGTCGCCCGCGGCGTTCACCGCACGCAGCAGAACGTCATAGGCCACGTCGTTGCGCAGACCGGTGATGGTGAGTGGGCTCGACGAGGTGGGAGTCCACGTCTCACCCCCATCGAGGGAGTACTCATATCCGGTGACCTCGGCACCGCCGTCGTCCTCCGACGGCGTGAACAGCACGGTGAGCGCTCCGTTGGACGGGAGCACGTGCTGCAAAGTGGGAGCACCGGGGGTCGTGTACGCGGTGACCGCTGCGCTGGGCTCGCCGGCGGGACCGGTGCCGTTCACGTTGATCGCGGACACGCGGAACTGCGCGGGTACGCCGACCGGCAGTCCCATGACCGCGTACGACGTGTCTGCCGAGCCCGTGTCGGCGACGGCCTCGGTCCAGGATTCGCCCCCGTCGAGCGACTGCTCGATCCGGTAGCCGGTGATATCGGATCCGCCGATCCACGCGGGTGCCCGCCAGGAGACGACGGCCGACTCCGCGCCGGCCACGACCTCGGTCGACGTCGGAGCACCGGGTGCGCCGGCCGTCACCTGCAGCGACACCGCGAGAGTCTGCCGGGCCGTGAGCACGGGCGGGTTCGCGGCGCCGGAACGCTCATCGGTCGACGAGACCTCGAAGACGAACTCCTCGGTGTCGTCCGTCTGCTGCGCGTCGGCGGCGGCGGCATCCGGCACGAAGACGTAGCGACCCGTCTGCTCGTCGATATGCAGGGTCCCGAACCGGCCGGTGCGCGCGTGCGTGTACGACTGGCCGTCGATCGTGGCCGCTTCGGCGTGGTCGCCGAGGATGCGGTGCGAGATCTCATCGGAGTCGGGATCGGTCGCGGTCAGGGTGCCTTCCGAGGGGGCGTAGTCGTCCACCCCCTCGGAGTTCACGAAGGAGATCGGCGCGACGGCAACGAGCGCAGGGGCGTCGTCGACCGCCGTGATGTCGATCTCGACCTCGCCCGACGCGGTCTCGGAACCGCCCTGGTCGGCGACCGTGATCGCGACCGTGCGGCTGCTCGCCGGGTCGTCCGACGTGCTGGCGTAGCGCAGCTTGTTGCCGATCGAGGTGACGACCTCGTCGGTCACCTTGCTGCCGTACACGCGCACGTTGTCGATGAGCAGCCGCGCCCCAGCGGCCATGCCGCAGCTGAGGTCGTGGGTGCCGCCGACGAACACGAAGCGGTAGGTGCCGCTCGCGGGGATCGTCGTCTCCTTGGTCTGGAACGCGCTGTTGTCGCCTCCGGTCGCGTCGAGCACCGTGGTCTGCTCGCCCGTGACCGTGTTCAGGATGTACCCGAAGACGTGGTAATTGTCAGCGCCGTAGTACGCGCGCCAGTCGAAGTAGATCTTGTCGTTCGCCGCGGCGGTGAACGGATCGCTGTAGACGGCCGGACCGTGCACCACGTCGCAGCTGCCCATCGTCGTCATGGACGAGCTCAGCTCGAGGCTGTGCCCGCCGTCGCTGGCGTCCGCGCTGTTGAGATTCACACTGTACGTCGCCTGGAACGGAGCGTCGTCATCGTTCCCCGGGGCGTACTCGGCGGGGAAGCCGGGGTTCAGACCCGCGTAGGTGCTGCGGTCGATGCTCGTGAAGCCGGCGATCTCGGTGACGCCGAGGTCGACGCGGTCGTTCAGCACCGTCCAGCCCTCGATCTCCTCCGAGCCCTCGAAGCTGGGGTTCGCGAACGGGCTGGTGAAGGTCACGCGCAGGGTGCCGTCCGCGCCGTTGCGCGCCGGGTCGACGGCACCGATGACCTCGGCGCGGGAGCCGGTGCCGATGTACACGGTGTCGCCGACGATCGACACCGCGCCGGTCGTCGTGTCGGCGACCTGGGCGGTCAGCAGCGACAGCACGTCGTCGCCGGTGGCGTCGTCGACGGTGAAGTCGATGTAGCCGCCGCCGTAGGCGCTGCCGCCGGTGACGGTGATGTCCTCACCGACGAGCACGGGATCGCTCTGTTCGGTGTAGGCGATCGCGGTCGCGGGCGTGCTCACCCCGACACCGGCGGCAGCGGATGCCGCGGCGGGGAAGGCCACCAGCGTCAGGGCGGTCAGACCGCCGAAAAGGGCCGCGGTGCGGGATCCGGGCCGGAACCGAGGCGCGCGATGCGCGCGCGCAGGCACGGTCGTGGGGGGCATGTTCGTCTCTCTCTGAACCCGATCAGGATTTGGGGGAGCACGGGTCCACGCAGAGACTGACACAGCCGGCGAGGGCCTGCGCCGGATGACGGGGTGCTTTCTCCTGGCGTTCCGGTATATGGATGAGACGGGCGCGCACTAGCATTGTCCGCGTGACCGAGTCCCCCATCCGGGTCGCAATCGTCGAAGACCAGGCGATGTTCCGATCCCTGGTCGTCTCCGTGATCGACGCCGCTCCCGGCTTCACCGTCGTCGCCGAGTGCGGCACGGTGCGAGACGCGCGCGCCGAGCTGGGCGGGGGAGGAGTCGACGTCGTCGTGATGGACATCGGGCTCCCCGACGGCAACGGCTTCGGTCTGGCGAGGTCGCTGCGCTCCCGGCATCCGGATCTCGGGATCGTCCTGCTCTCTGCGCACGACGTGATGGACCTGCTCCTCGCTCTCGACCCCAAGGAACGGATCGGCTGGAGCTATCTGTCCAAGACCTCTGCGGCATCCGCTCCGGCACTGCTGGACGCTCTGCGCGTCACGGTGCGAGGCGGCAGCATGCTCGACCCGGAGCTGCTGAGCGCGCTCGAGCCGCGGGCGCAATCCCCGCTGGCGAAGCTGACCAGACGGCAGTTCGATGCGCTGCGGCATCTGGCCGCCGGCCGATCGAACTCCGCGATCGCCAGGGAGATGGAGATCACTCCGCACTCTGTGGAGAACCTCCTGAACACCGTGTACGCCGTTCTCGGGGTCCGCAGCGAGGTGGAGCTCAACAGCCGGGTGTCCGCCGCGTTGATGCTGATCCGGCACGGGGTGCCGCAGACGGATGCCGGATGAGCCCGCATACCGCGAATCGGGCGCGGGACGCGGCCGACGACCGGCGTCGGCTGTTGAACACCGCGGGCGTCGTCCTCGCCGTCTTCAGTGTCGGCGCCGCGATCCAGACCGCCTTCGTGCACCAGGTGCCCGTAGCCGGCGCGCTGCACGGTGCCGCGCCGATCGGCTTCCTCCTGCGCGTGACGATCAACCTCATCGCGTGCGCCGCGGCGCTCGGAATCGCCGCCTGGCTGAAGCTGGCGGCTCTCGCGGGCCGGAGGCTGACGTTCACCGCCCTGGGCATCGCCGTCATCGTCGCCCTGGTGCGCTTCTCGATGCAGGTCGCCACGGGCATCTACGTCGCTCCCTCGCTGACCGTCGCCCTTGTGGAGTTCTTCTCCGGAGCGGTCGTCGTGCTGGTCGCGTTGGGCTTCGGGATGATGCAGGTGCGCGCCCAGGTGCGGCTGCGCCTGCAGGAGCGCTCGCTCGCCGAACAGCGGCTCCGTGCGTCCGAGGCTGTCGCCGCGCTCGCCGAGGAAGAGCTCGAGGTCCGTCGTACGGTCGCCGAGGGGCTGCATGGCGGACTGCAGTCTCGACTGGTGATGCTGAGGGTGCAGCTCGACCACGTGATCGGGACGTGGGATGAGGTGCATCCCGGATCGGCGGAGGTCGATGTGCTCCGGCGGGTGCGCCGGGAGCTCGACGCCCTCCGCGAGGATGAGGTCCGCAAGCTCAGCCATCTCCTCTACCCGGACGGCGTCGACATCAGCCTCTCGCACGCTCTGACCCAGCTGGTGCGCCGTATTCCTCCGCAGATCGCGGTCGAGGCACTCATCGACCCCGTCTCGGAACAGGAGGCACGGGTCGACCCCGAGCATGGGGCGAAGCTCGTCGCCTGGCGCGTCGCCGCCCTGCGTGCCGCCGAAGAGGGCATCAACAATGCGCTCAGGCACGGCGGTGCGGCCCGTCTCCGGGTGACGTTGAGGGGCGTGCCCGACGGCGTCGAGCTGATCGTCGACGACGATGGCGAGGGGATGCCGGAGCCGCCGCCGCGGATGCGTGGGCTCGCTCGATCGGCAGACCGACTGTCGCGTTTCGGAGGGACGCAGCGGATCGCGGTGTCCGACCTGGGCGGAGTCGCGCTGGCGGTGACGCTCCCGACGGCGGGCGGAGCGGTCTCGGGCGGTCAGGTCGCCTCTGCGACGCCGGATCACGGGAGCACGCCGCGCGCGACGTCGTAGGCCGTGGGCGGGAGGACCGCCATCCGGGGTCCGCGGACGTGCGTCGACGTGGAGCGCGGATCAGCGCAGCGCCGAGCGCAGCACGCGGGCGACCTCGTCGACGGCAGGCACCAGCTGCGCGGCGGATTCCTCGTACACCTCGTGTGCGCGACGATACGGATCGACCACGTCGTCGTCGGCAGCGACCCCGGGTGTGGTGTGTCCGCGCCGCCCAGACACCAGTGCGATGACGGCGGCGAGGCGTGCGCGCGGTGCGCTGCCCACGGCATCCGCTGTCCGACTGATCGCGTCGTCATCGATCGATGACGACAACCGCGCGAATTCGCGCACCGTGAACGTGCGGCGCAGGTGTCGAGGGCTCAGTTCGACCGCTGCGGTGCGGTGCTCGCGCGACATCGCCAGCACGAGATCGGCATCGTCGGCCAACGACTCCCGCAGCTGACGGGCGCGGTGCGCGGCGGCCTCCTCGCTCGCTCCTCCGTGTCGCAGTGCGACCTCCTGCATGGTGCGATCCATCTCATGATCGATGAGGGCGCGGGTACCCGCGCTGTGAACCCGTGCGCCGACGCCCGGGAGTCGTGCGCGCAGCAGCACCTCGGCCATCGGCGAGCGGCAGATGTTGCCGGTGCACACCATGAGGATCGTCACGGGCGCCTCGTCGTCCGAGGGGGATTCCGCGCCGGCGGGGCGCTCTGCGGCGCTCGCTCCACCGTTCGCGGGCGACGATACGAAGACGTCGAAATCGAACAGCGGGGCGGACGAGCGCTCCGAAGCTCGATTGTCGCGACGGGCTCGAATGTCGCGACGGGCCCGGAGCTCGCGCCTGCTCGGCGGGAGCGTCGCGCCGGAGTCGGTCATGCTGACCAGACTAGAACCGTCGCCCGCTCTGCGATCCGCTCCAGCTCAGCTGCTCGATGTAGCGCAACAGCACGCCCTCGCGCAGCGCCCACGGCGATACCTCGAGCTCATCGATGTCGAGCGCTGTCATCGTCGTGTGCAGCGAGACGGCCGCGGCGACGATCTGGAAGGTGCGATCGGGGGTGATGCCGGGCAGCTCCTGGCGGGCCGACGCGGGAAGCCGCGCGAGCCGAGGGATCCACGACCCGAGCGCGGCCCTCGGCAGCAGCATCCGTTCGTTCCCCGACCACCCGGGAACCGGATAGCCGACGAGCTTCGCGAGCGAGCGGATCGCCTTCGACGAGCCGACGATGTGATCGGGACGGGGGAGCGCAGCGAAGTCCGGCAGGACAGGGGCGAGGGTCGCTCGTGCGTGCTCGCGCAGGCGCTCGACGTCGTCCTCGCCCGGCGGATCGTTCGGCAGGAACTGCACGGTCATGCGTCCGGCGCCCAGCGGGACGGATGCTGCGGCATCCGGCAGCTCATCGGCCCCGGCCGCGATCTCGAGCGACCCGCCACCGATGTCGAGCAGCAGGATCTGGCCCGCCGACCAGCCGAACCAGCGCCGGACGGCGAGGAACGTCAGCCTCGCCTCGGTCTCGCCGTCGAGCACCTGCAGCGGTTGACCGAGAGCGGCCTCGATGCGGGCGATCACCTCGGCACCGTTGCGAGCTTCGCGCACCGCGCTGGTCGCGGTGGCGAGGAGCTCGTCGACGTTCTCCTGCTCCGCCACGCGCCGGGCTCTGGTCACGGCGTCCTCGAGAGCGCGGACGCCCTCCTCGGAGATCGCGCCGTCATCTTCGAGGTAGCGCATGAGGCGCAGCACCGTCCGATCGCTCGTCGTCGCGAGCGGCCGGCCGCCGGGATGGACGTCGGCGGCGAGCATGTGGACGGTGTTGGATCCGATGTCGAGGACTCCGAGGCGCACGGGAAGAGACTACCGGCGCACGGATACGATGGGTGCCGTGACCACCGTCGACCCCACGCTGCCGCTCTCCCCGTATCGGCAGATCGACCGCGCGGACTGGGCGCGACTGGCTGCAGGCCTCGACCAGCCGCTCACCGAGACCGAGGTCGTCGAGCTGCGCGGCATCGGCGACCGGCTCGACCTCGACGAGGTGCGCGAGGTGTATCTGCCGCTGAGCCGCCTGCTCAGCCTGTACGCGACATCCACCAAGCAGCTGGGAGCGGCGACGTCTTCTTTCCTGCGCGAGGACGACACCACCACGCCGTTCGTCGTGGGCGTCGCGGGTTCGGTCGCGGTGGGGAAGTCGACGATCGCGCGCCTGCTCCGCGAGCTGATGAGCCGGTGGCCGGGCACGCCTCGAGTCGAGTTGGTGACGACGGACGGGTTCCTCTACTCGAACGCCGAGCTCGAGCGTCGGGGGCTGATGGAGCGCAAGGGGTTCCCGGAATCCTACGATCGTCGTGCGCTGGTGCAGTTCCTCACAGAGGTGAAGAGTGGCGCTCCCGAGGTGCGAGCGCCGTTCTACTCGCACATGCGGTACGACATCGTCCCTGACGCGCATGTCGTCGTCCGCCGCCCCGACGTGGTGATCGTCGAGGGGCTGAACGTACTGCAGCCGCCGGCCGCTCCGAACGACGTCGCCGTGAGCGATCTGTTCGACTTCTCGATCTTCGTCGACGCCGACAGTGCGCACATCGAGAAGTGGTACGTCGACCGCTTCCTCGCGCTGCGGCAGGGGGCGTTCTCGAACCCCTCGTCCTACTTCAACGTGTTCGCGCATCTGACGGATGCCGAGGCGATCACGACTGCGCTCGGGTACTGGAACGACATCAACATGCCCAACCTCGTCGAGAATGTCATGCCCACCAAGCACCGGGCGCGGCTCGTGCTGAACAAGGGTGCGGACCACAACGTCGAGAGCGTGCTGCTCCGCAAGCTCTGAGCGCGGGTGCGCTTTCGTTCAGCGTCCTGTCAAACCCCTGCGCTTATCCTTGAGCGCATGTGTGGAATCGTCGGATACGTGGGCCCGCGGCCCAGCCAGGACATCCTCCTCGCCGGTCTTTCCCGGCTCGAGTACCGAGGGTACGACTCTGCCGGGGTCGCGGTCATCGATGGGGCCGGAACCCTCGGCATGCGCAAGAAGGCGGGCAAGCTCAGCGTGCTGCGCGACTCGCTCACCGAGAACGCCCTGCCGGACGGCACGACCGGAATCGGTCACACCCGCTGGGCCACGCACGGTGGTCCCACCGACCTCAACGCGCACCCCCACCTCGCCGACGACGACAAGCTCGCGCTGATCCACAACGGCATCATCGAGAACTTCGCCTCTCTGCGCGACGAGCTCATCGCTGACGGGGTCGCCTTCCGCAGCGAGACCGACACCGAGGTGGCCGCGGCTCTGCTCGGGCGCGAGTACGCCAACAACGGCGGAGATCTGCAGTTGGCCTTCCGCAGCATCGTGAATCGCCTCGAGGGCGCGTTCACGCTGCTCGCGATGCACCAGGACCACCCCGGCCTCGTGGTCGGCGCTCGCCGCAACTCGCCGCTGGTCATCGGGCTCGGCGAGGGCGAGAACTTCCTCGGCTCCGACGTCGCCGCGTTCGTCGAGCACACCCGCAAGGCCCTCGCGATCGGTCAGGATCAGATCGTCTCGATCACGCCCTCCGAGGTGACGGTCACCGATTTCGTCGGCACCCCGGTCGAGGCAGAGCCCTTCGAGGTGTCCTGGGACGCCGCCGCCGCCGAGAAGGGCGGATGGCCGTCGTTCATGGCGAAGGAGGTCGCCGAGCAGCCCGAGGCCGTCGCGAACACCATCCGCGGACGCATCCAGGGCGACGCCGTCGTGATCCCCGAGCTCGACGGTCTCGACGACCTCTTCCTCGGCATCAACCGCATCATCATCACGGCCTGCGGCACGGCATCCTACGCAGCACTGGTCGGCAAGTACGCGATCGAGCAGTGGGCGCGTGTTCCCGTCGACGTCGAACTCGCGCACGAGTTCCGCTACCGCGACCCGGTGATCGGCGCCGACACCCTCGTCGTGTCTATCAGCCAGTCGGGCGAGACCATGGACACGCTCATGGCGGTCAAGTACGCCCGCGAGCGCGGCGCACGTACGCTGTCGATCTGCAACACACAGGGTGCGACGATTCCTCGCGAGTCGGATGCCGTGGTCTACACGCACGCCGGCCCCGAGGTCGCCGTCGCATCGACCAAGGCGTTCTCGGCGCAGATCACCGCTCTGCTGCTGCTCGGTCTGCACATGGGGCGAGTGCGCGGCTCAGTCGCAGATGCCTCTGTCGACGTGGCCGAGCTGCAGTCGCTCCCCGAGAAGATCGCCCGGGTGCTGTCGGAGGAGCAGGAGCACGTCCAGCAGCTGGCCGGCTGGATGGCCGACACCCGCTCTGTGCTGTTCCTGGGCCGTCACGTGGGCTACCCGATCGCGCTCGAGGGTGCGCTCAAGCTCAAGGAGATCTCGTACATCCACGCCGAGGGCTTCGCCGCCGGTGAGCTCAAGCACGGACCGATCGCGCTGATCGAGCCCGGCCAGCCGGTGTTCGTGCTCGTGCCGTCGCCGCGCCACTCGGCGCTTGTGCACTCGAAGGTCGTGTCGAACATCCAGGAGATCCGCGCTCGCGGCGCCCGGGTGATCGTCGTGGCCGAAGAGGGCGATGCCGCCGTGCTGCCGTTCGCCGACGAGGTGATCCGCATCCCGCTCGCGGGAGCCCTGTTCGAGCCGCTGCTCGCAGTCGTGCCGCTGCAGGTGTTCGCGATGGCGCTCGCCACCGCGAAGGGCCTCGACGTCGACCAGCCCCGCAACCTGGCGAAGTCCGTCACGGTCGAGTAGGTCTTTCTGTTCGGACGCCCGGTCGCCTCTTCGGGGGCGGCCGGGCCCCGCGCCGTGCGCGCCTGTCCACTCTGGCGGCAACGCATGCGCTTTTGCAGGTGAGCTTCTCGGGGGATAGATCCTGCAAAGTGACCTTCGCACCGACGAGATGTCACGCGCGGGTCTTCTCCTGTGTAGGTCGGCCGCTGTCACGGCCGCGTCCGAAGGATCGCCGCGCGGATCGCGGCGAGTACAGCAGGCCAGTTGTGGATCACCATCGCATAGTCGAAGCGCAGAGTCTCGAATCCGTGCGCGGATGCCGCCGCGTCGCGCGCGAGATCGCGGTGCCGCTTCGCCGGTGCGGCGTGCGGAACCCGTTCCGACGTCACTGCGGCGGCGAGGCGAGCGGATTGCAGGCGCGGCTCCGGTGGTATGCGCCGACAGAACGACCCCCGCGCCTGCAAAACGACGGCGGTGGGGACAGAACGTGCCGGCAGGAAAGCGCCACACCTCGCGCGACTAGGCTGATTGGGTGATCATCGGGACCGGAATCGACCTCGTCGACATTCCGCGGTTCGAGCGGACGATCGAGCGCACCCCGCGACTGCGACAGCGACTCTTCACCGAGAGCGAGCAGAAGCTGAGACTGCCCTCGCTCGCGGCCCGCTACGCCGCGAAGGAAGCCCTCATCAAGACTCTCGGCGGCTCGGACGGCGTGCACTGGACCGAGATCGAGGTGGCCTCGGCGGCCTCCGGCAAGCCGCACTTCGTCCTCACCGGCACCACGGCCCAGGTGGTGGAGGACCGCGGCATCACCACTCTGCACCTGACCCTCACCCACGACGCCGGCCTCGCCGCCGCGTTCGTCGTCGCCGAAGGAGACCCGCTGTGACCGCACCCTTCCGAGAGGCCACCGTCGACATCGATGCGATCGCCGACAACGTGCGGCACTTCCGCCGTCTCACCGGCGCGGAGGTCATCGCCGTCGTCAAGGCCGATGCCTACGGCCACGGTGCCGCCCACACCGCCGTCGCCGCGCTCGCCGGCGGTGCGACCCGCCTCGGCGTCGCCGAGATCCCTGAGGCCCTCGACCTGCGCCGCCAGGGGATCACCGCCCCGATCATGGCGTGGCTGCACGCTCCGGGCGAGCGCTTCGTGCAGGCCGCCGCCGAGAACATCGAACTCGGCATCTCGTCGTTCGACCAGCTCGAGGCCGCTGCGGCCGCGGCATCCGTCGACCGACCCGTCGCCGTGCACCTGAAGTTCGAGACCGGCCTGTCGCGCAACGGCATCGCCCCGAGCGACTGGGGGCGAGTGCTCGCCGAGGCCGCCCGCCTCGAGCGCATCGGACGCATCCGCGTCGTCGGGCTCTTCAGCCATCTCTCCAACACCACGCTCGACGACGATCGGGCGGCGCTCGCGAAGTTCGAGGACGGAGTCTCCGCCGCCGCGGCCGTCGGCATCCGTCCCGAGATCCGGCACCTCGCCGCCACGGCCGCCGCGATCGACCTCCCAGAGGCGAGGCTCGACGCGGTGCGCATCGGCATCGGCATCTATGGGCTCTCGCCCTTCGACGATCGCACCTCCGCCCACCTCGGACTGCGACCCGCCATGACACTTCGCGGCGCGATCGCCGCCGTGCGCCGGGTACCCGCGGGAACCGGCGTCTCGTACGGCTACGATCACCGCACCGACCGCGACACCACGCTCGTGCTGGTGCCGCTGGGCTATGCCGACGGCATCCCGCGGCACGCCTCCGGCCGCCTGCCCGTCTCGATCGCCGGGCGGCGGTTCACGAACGTGGGCCGCATCGCCATGGACCAGTTCGTCGTCGATGTGGGCGACACCCCCGTCTCGATCGGTGATGAGGTGGTGCTGTTCGGCGATCCGACGCTCGGCGTGCCATCGGCGCAGGAATGGGCGGATGCTGCGGGCACGATCGACTACGAGATCGTCACGCGCATCGGCGCGCGGGTGGCACGGAGGGCGTCATGAGCGTGCCCGAGGGCTTCCTCGGGCGTCGCGAGGTGGCGACGTCGGAGGAGATGGAGCGCATCGGACGGGAGATCGGCGCGCAGCTCGAAGCCGGCGATCTGCTGATCCTCACGGGTCCCCTCGGCGCGGGCAAGACGACGTTCACGCGCGGGCTGGCCGAGGGGCTTGGGGTGCGCGGTCCGGTGCAGAGTCCGACCTTCGTGATCGCCCGTACCCACCCGTCGCTCGTGGGACGGGCGCCGCTGGTTCACGTCGACGCCTACCGGCTCGGCTCGGGTGCGGAGCTCGACGACCTCGATCTCGAGCTCGATCGTTCGGTGGTGGTCGTCGAATGGGGCCGTGGCATGGCGGAGGACCTCGCCGACGCATGGTGGGACCTCGAACTCGAGCGTCCCGTCGGCGTCGGCGATGATCTCGATCCCTCGGATCTCGACTCCGATGCCCCGAGGATCCTCACGATCACCCGGGGCGGTGCCTGAGCCTCACTCCGGTCGGTGCAGGCCCATCCCTGCGAGGGTGGCGTCGACGTCGTAGCCGAACTCCTCGGCGGTGTCGAACTGCGCGGATGCCGCGACGGGATCGGCGGGAAGGCCGTCGTCCCCGGTGAGCAGCATGACTCCGGCGACGAACGCTGCGCGCGCGTTGCCAGACTCGCCGGCGCGGCGGTACCAGTCGACCGCGAGAGCCGCGTCCTTCGGCACTCCTCTGCCGGTCGCGTACATGCCGCCGAGGTTCGCCTGCGCTCGCGGACTCCCGAGTTCCGCGGCGCGGAAGGTCCACTGCTGCGCGGCGTCGGGGTCGGCGGGGACACCGTCTCCGGTGGCGTACAGGATGGTGAGCTCGAAGGCCGCTGCCGCGTCGCCGCGCGCCGCCGCCGCCTCGAAGAAGCGCGCAGCCGCCGTCGCGTCTGGTGCATAGCCGTACCCCTGATGCAGGAAGTAGCCGAGGAACAGCATGAGGCCGGCGTCCTCGGGCGACTGCGTGTGCAGTTCGCCGAGGCGGGTCGCCGCCGCGGTCGCGAGATGCTCGTCCCGCGCGAAGTACGCGGCTCGGATCCACCCCATCGCGCCCTCCGGCGATCCGAGCGCGTCCGCCCGGCGGTAGAGCTCGATCGCCGCCGGCACATCGCGCGCCGGAAACGGGGCCCACGGGGCGATGCTCCCGCGCTGGAACAGCAGCGCGAGCGTGAGCAGCGACGGGATGTGCCCCTGATCGCCGCCCGCGCGCAACGCGCGCACGAGCAGTTCGGGGGCATCGCCCGGCAGCAGGCCGATCGAGTGCTCGTTGCGCATGAACGCGTCGCGCAGCGCGATCGCGGCGTCGTGCAGCTGCTCACCGGTCGCGCCCGGTGTCCCGAGAGTGCGGACGACGTTCTGATAGCTGGTGACGGGCATCCTGTCACGATAGGGACGCAGACCGGAATATGGGAGTTCGACGTCCGGCGGCTCTCGACTCGCTCCCTTCAGGCGCCGACTACCCTGGAGAGGTGATCCTCGCCGTCGACACCTCCCTGGGCACCGCCGTCGCCCTCATCGATGCGGACGGCGCCCTTCGTGCGTCCGCATCCGCGACCGACCCGCTCGGTCATGCGGAGGTGATCGGCGACCTGCTCGCCACCGCGCTCGCCGAGGCGGGCGAGGGCGACATCACGCATGTCGTCGCGGGCATGGGGCCCGGGCCGTTCACGGGTCTGCGCATCGGCATCGCGGCTGCGAGGGCGTTCGCGCTCGGCCGCCGGATCCCGGTGATCCCGGTGCCGAGCCACCTGGCCGCCGCGCTCACCGAACAGGCCGCTCTGGCCGCGGCCGGGCGCAGCGACGAGACGTTCGCGATCGTCACCGATGCCCGGCGCCGCGAGGTCGCCGTCACCGTGTTCGCCGGGACGGATGCCGACGGCCTGCCGATCGTGCACGCCGACACGGTCCTCGTCCGCGCTGCCGATGCAGACGAGCATCTCGACGGCATCCGCCGCGTCGACGTCGTCACGCTCGATGCCGCCGACCTCGCGCGCGCGGGAGCGCGTGCTCTCGCGGCCGGAAAGACGCTGATGGGTGACGAGCCCCTGTACATGCGCCATCCGGACGTGGTCGTTCCCGGCGCCCCGAAGAAGGTGGGCTCGTGAGTCTCAGGCCGGCGACGGCGGCCGATCTTGGCGGGATCATGGCGATCGAGCACTCCTCGTTCCCGACCGATGCCTGGAGCGAGGAGTCGATGCGCGCCGAACTCGACAGCCCGCACAACGTCTACCTCGTTGACGACGACAGCGGCGCCCTGCGCGGGTACGGGGGAGTGCGCGCCCTGCGGGGCGGAGCGGATGCCGACATCCAGACGATCGCGTTCGACGCGCAGCATCGCGGGCGCGGACTCGGCCGTGCCCTGCTGCGAGCGCTGCTCGCCGCGGCATCCGATCGTGGTGCCCGCGAGGTGTTCCTCGAAGTGCGCGACGACAACCCCTCCGCTGCGGGGCTGTACCTCTCCGAGGGCTTCACTGAGATCGGGCGGCGCCCCCGCTACTATCAGCCGGACGACGTGGACGCGATCGTGATGCGCCTCGACCTGCGGGCCTGGCATGCGCAGCCTGTTTCCGCGCAGACGAACCGTGAGGAGCCCGACGCATGACCGCTGCACCCCTGGTCCTCGGGATCGAGACGAGCTGTGACGAGACCGGCATCGGAATCGTCCGCGGCCGCGAGCTGCTGTCGAACACGATCGCATCGAGCATGGAGGAGCACGCCCGCTACGGAGGCGTCGTCCCCGAGGTCGCGGCCCGTGCCCACCTCGAGGCCCTGCAGCCGTCGATCGACGCGGCCCTCGCCGAAGCCGGCGTCACCCTCGACGACCTCGACGCCGTGGCCGTCACGAGCGGGCCCGGGCTCGCCGGTGCGCTCATGGTCGGGGTCGGCGCGGCGAAGGGGCTGGCGGTCTCGCTGCAGAAACCGCTGTACGCCGTGAACCATCTCGTCGGCCACATCGCCGCCGACATCCTCACTCCCGACTCCGATCCGCTCGAGTATCCGACGGTCGCACTGCTCGTCTCCGGCGGGCACACCTCGCTGCTGCACGTGCGCGATCTGACCAGCGACGTCGAACTGCTCGGTGAGACCGTCGACGACGCGGCGGGAGAGGCCTTCGACAAGGTCGCCCGCCTGCTGTCGCTGCCCTACCCGGGCGGTCCCGAGATCGACAGGGCGGCGCTCGACGGCGACCCGAAATCGATCCGCTTCCCCCGAGGGCTGTCGAAGGCGTCCGACATGGCGGCGCACCGCTACGACTTCTCGTTCTCGGGCCTGAAGACCGCGGTGGCACGCTGGGTCGAGCGCTGCGAGGCCGACGGCGTGGAGGTACCAGTGGCCGATGTCGCCGCGAGCTTCCGTGAGGCGGTCGTCGACGTGCTCGTGACGAAGGCGCTCGCGGCGTGCGCGGACCTCGGCGTCCCGCGCCTGCTCCTGGGCGGTGGAGTGATCGCCAACCGGCGGCTGCGCGAGGTCGCTCTGGCCCGTGCCGCCGACGCTGGAGTCACGGTGCGCATCCCCCCGTTGTCGCTGTGCACCGACAACGGCGCCATGATCGCCGCTCTCGCCGCCGAACTGATCGCGTCGGGGCGCCAGCCGTCGACGCTCGCCTTCGGAGCCGACTCCACTCTGCCTGTGACGGAGATCCAAGTGGCGGAGAGTCAGGTGCTGGAGACCCAGGAGCCGGAGCGGGCATGACGACACAGGGCGGGGGGCCCGATCCGCAGATCGAGGAGCCGAGCGGCGAGGTCGAACGCCCCGCCCGCCCCGCCAAGCTGCCCGGTGCTCGTCGTGACGGATACACCTCGTTGCCCACGGGGCCGGTCGGCATCGACCCCGTGATCGCCCGAGGCCCCCAGCTCGACGACGCGGGGGAGTGGGAGCCGGCCGCGCCGCCGGAGCCGGTCGACGACGTTCGGCTCGCCCCGTGGGCGCTGCTGGCGGCCATCGTCGCGCTCGGAGCATCGTTCTTCGTGGGCTGGGTGATCCCGGTCGCGATCGTCGCCGTGATCTCGGCGATCATGTCGCTGCGGAGACCCGTCGAGAGTCGAGCCATCGCGGTGTGGGCTCTCGTTCTCGGGCTCATCGCGACGCTCTACAGCGTCGGCTGGCTCGTGTGGGCCGGAATGCTGTTCGAACGGGTGGGATGACGGATGCTCGAGACCGATGCGCTCGCGGAGCTGCGGGCGCTGCAGCGCAAGGCCTACGGTCGCGACGGTGCCCTGACCGCAGCCGACTCCGCGCGTCTGACAGAGCTCGAGTCCGCACGCACTGCCGCGTCGCAGGAACTGAGTGCGGCATCGACGGAGGAGAACACCGCGTCGGGAGGAGCACCCGCCGCAGATCTTCCGCCCGAGCGTGAGAACTCCGCCCGGGAGAATGCCGAGGAGTCCGAAGTCGCGGCCTCGCGCGAGCACGATGCCGGATCGGATCCCGAGGACTCGGTGGACGCGGATTCGGATGCCGCGCCCGACACGACCTCGTGGCGCGTGCTGCTCCGCCGCAGCTGGAAGCCCGTCGCTGCAGCATCCGCTCTGCTCCTGGCCATCGGCATCGGCGCGGGTTGGATGCTGTTCGCCCCGAAGGGCGACGACATCCCTCTGAGCTCCGCCGAAGCGGAGCGGCGCAGCGAACTGTCGAGCGGCGGGATCTACGATCCGGGATCCGTGCGGGCGATCGGACGCGACGACGACGCTCTGGTCTGGACCGCGACGAAGAGCGGCCCCGATCAGGTGTGCCTGATCCTCGACGTGGGGGAGCGTTCGCAGGCGGGCTGTGCGGATCCGGACTTCGACGTCAACATGGGCGGACTGAACGCGAGTCTGTCGGTCGAGGATCCGGATGCCGTCGAGGGAGGGACGTTCGGCGGCGAGATGGTGAATGCGTCCGGAGTGCGGGCGGCGAACGGTGAACTGGTCGTGGTGATCCAGCGCTGGAACTACGACAGCTCGTTCCTCTCGCAGTTCGAGGGGGCAGAGCGGGACCGGGCCGAGGCGCTCATCGACGAGGGTTACGAGCAGGGGCTTTCGATCCTCGGCTACTTCCGGAACGAGCCGGTGTGGTTCGCGCAGAGGTTCGATGACGACGCGGCGACCGCAGAGCGATGCCTGATCGTCGATGCCATCAGCGACGTCGGCAGCTGTGCGCCCGATGACGGCGACTACAGCTCCACCCTGGGGGTGACGACGGCGGACACCGACGGGACGGCGGCCAGCGTCGAGGTGGCCTTCACCCAGTGGGGCTCTCCGTATCTCACTATCACCGAGGGGCTCACGTCAGGGACCGGTGTGGTGACCGACACGCAGACGGGCGATCCGATCGAGATCGGGACACCGAACACTGACCCCGACGACTGAGCGCCGTGCGCGGTCAGGCGGCGGCCGACACCCGATCGGCGAGGATCGCCAGGCGGTCGTTCCCGATGCGCGCGAGGATCAGCGTCGCCGCGGCATCGCCCTTCAACTTCAGCTTCTTCCGGAACGCGGCCGGATCGATGTCGACCCCGCGCTTCTTGATCTCCACCGTGCCGATGCCCTCGCGCACGAGGACCGCGCGGATCGCCTTCGGATTCGCGGCCATCGTCTCGCGTACCCGGAACGACTGGACGAACGGGCTCGTGAGCGCGGCATCCGAGGTCAGATAGGCGATGCGCTCGTCGAGCATCCCGGCCTCCAGGCTGCGCGCCACGTCTCCGATCAACCGAGCCCTGATCACCGCGCCGTCGGGCTCGTGCAGGAAGGCGCCCAGCTCACGCACGGGCGCATCCTCGGCGTCCGCGGCTGCGGTCAGCTCCCACGAGCGCTCGCCGCGGATCACCAGGGCGGCCCGGCGCACGCCCTCGCGCGCGAGGGCTCTGCTCCAGACCACCAGCTCGACGACGCTGCCGTCCGCACTGACCCACTGGGCCTCGACGTCGTCGGGAAGCGCGTCGCGGTCGTGGGCCGGGCCGAGCTTGATGCCCGTCGGAGTCCGAGCCGCGACATCGAAGGCCCAGTCCAGCGAGGGAGAGTAGTCGTCGGCGGACACGCGCCGGGTCTCGCTGTGCCCTGACGTGCGGCGCGCAGGATCCATCCACACGGCGCCGCCCGGCTCGAGGCCGCCGAAGGCCGCTTCCGCCGTGGCATGCCGCACCTCGGCGCCGAACGGCGCGAGGTTGAAGCCGGCGATCGCTGCGGTGACCTCATCGGCGTCGACGGCGAGCACGTCGAGCCCCGCTCCGGCGAACGCTAGGGCGTCTCCACCGATACCGCTGCCGAGGTCGGCGACGCGCGCGAACCCGGCGCTGCGGATGCGCTGCGCATGGCGGGCGGCGACGCCGAGTCGGGTCGCCTGCTCGAGCCCTGCGCGGGTGAAGAGCATCCGCCCGGCGAAATCGCCGAACTTCGCGGTGGCCCTGACCCGCAGCCGCGCCTGTCCGACGACGGCCGAGACGAGATCAGGGGAGTAGCCGGCGGCACGGAGCCTCGAGACCGCGGCGGCGACCTCAGCGGTGGAATCGATCGGCCCCACGGCGTCGAGCAGGTCGAGCCCCTCAGGGGTGAGCAGGGCGCGCAGCTCGGACATCTCCACACGCCCAGCTTAGGCGCGCGCGATGTGACGCGCGGCTGGCACTCGCATTGCGTGAGTGCCAGCCGACCGCATAGACTGGATTAGCACTCTCGGGTTGAGAGTGCGAACACAAGTCTTTCGTGTCAGCGTCAAGAAAGAAGAGGTAGACCGTGTCGGTTTCCATCAAGCCGCTCGAGGACCGCATCGTCATCAAGCAGGTCGAGGCCGAGCAGACCACCGCGAGTGGCCTGGTCATCCCCGACACCGCCAAGGAGAAGCCCCAGGAGGGCGAGGTCGTGGCCGTGGGTCCCGGCCGCATCGACGACAACGGCAACCGCGTCCCGCTCGACGTCGCCGTCGGCGACCGCGTGCTCTACAGCAAGTACGGCGGCACCGAGGTGAAGTTCGGTGCGGACGAGTTCCTCGTCCTGTCGGCGCGCGACGTCCTGGCGGTCGTCGTCCGCTGATCCAGCGCGATATCGGGAAGGGCCCGGATGCTTCGGCATCCGGGCCCTTCATCGTTCCCGCATCCTCATCGACGAGGCCGTTCCGAGATGCAGGCCGGACGACCGGCATCCGATTCCTGCCATTCCCTCGCCCGCGAGCGGGGGCGTCGCGCAGCCGGGCATAGGGTTGTGCGGTGACCCCCGACGCCCCCGCCCGCAGCAGCCAGCCCGCCGGCATCGCCTACGCCGGCAGTGCCTATCTGCTCTGGGGCTTCCTGCCCCTCTACTTCATCCTGTTGGTGCCGACCGGCCCCTGGGAGGTCGTCGCCTGGCGGGTCCTGATGTCCTTCCTCTTCTGCGTCCTGCTGCTCTCGATCACCCGCGGCTGGAGGACGCTCGGCGCGATCATCCGCCAACCCAAGCTGCTCGGGCTCACGGCGCTCGCAGGCCTGCTCATCTACGTCAACTGGCAGGTCTTCCTCATCGGAACGCTCTCCGGCAACGTCGTGGAGACGAGCCTCGGCTACTTCATCAACCCGATCGCCACGGTGATCCTCGGCGTCCTCGTGCTCAAGGAACGCCTGCGCAGGCTGCAATGGGTGGCCATCGGCATCGCCGCGGTCGCCGTCACGGTCATCATCGCGTTCTACGGGAAGTTCCCGTGGATCGCACTGAGCCTGACCGCGTCCTTCGCGATCTACGGACTCATCAAGAAGCAGATCGGCCCCGCCGTCGACGCGATCAGCGGGCTCACGCTGGAGTCGTTCTGGCTGATCCCGATCGCCGTCGTGCAGCTCATCATCGTCGCGACGACCCCTGCGGGCATCACGATGGGGCAGAACGGGGCCGTGCACACCATCCTGCTGCTCGTCGTCGGAGTCGCGACCGCGGTGCCGCTGCTGCTCTTCGCCGCCGGGGCGCGCCGTGCGGATCTGACGGTGGTGGGAATGCTCCAGTTCATCGCCCCGATACTGCAGTTCATCCTCGGCGTGTTCGTGCTGCACGAGGCGATGCCGCCGGCTCGATGGATCGGATTCGTGCTCGTCTGGATCGCGATCATCGTCTTCGTGATCGACGTCGTCCTCGTCGCACGACGGGGAAGGGCGAAGGTCGAGTACGAGCCCGTCTGAGCAGGATCGCTCCCCGTCAGGATCGTTAGCGCACTGAAACCTCCGCGAAACCTGTCGCGTTCTAGGGTTAGAGCACTCGATCGTGGACGTGGACCTTCGTCCACGTTCCGTTACGTAAGGGAGCAACATGAATGCACTGAAGGGCTCGCGCGCCGCGAAGGTCTTCGCGGGAATCGCGCTTGTCAGCGCATCCGCACTCGTGCTCGCCGGCTGCAGCAGCACGCCGTCGGACTCGTCCACCGGTGACTCGGGAGGCTCGTCGGGAGCCGACCTCACCCTCAAGCTCGGATCACTGCTGCCGCAGACCGGGTCGCTGGCCTTCCTCGGCCCGCCCATGGAGTCCGGCGTCGGACTCGCGGTTCAGGAGATCAACGACGCGGATGCCGGAATCACCATCGACCTCACCGCCGAGGACGAGGGCGACACCGACACCAAGGCGTACGAGACGTCGATCACCAAGCTCCAGGGCGCCGGCGTCACAGCGATCGTCGGTGCGGCGGCATCCGGTGTCTCGAAGCTGATCCTCGACGGCAACGTCGCCGCGGGCATCCTGCAGATCTCGGCATCGAACACGTCGCCGGACTTCACCGACTGGGATGATGACGGACTCTACTTCCGCACCGCCCCGAGCGACCTGCTCCAGGGAGAGGTGCTGGGCAACCTGATCGCCGAGGACGGCGCGAAGTCGCTGGGCATCATCTACCAGAACGACGCCTACGGCACCGGACTGGACGCCGCGATCAAGTCGACGTTCGAGAGCACCGGTGGCGAGGTCGTCGCCGAGGCATCCTTCAACGTCGGTGACGCGCAGTTCGACGCCCAGGTGGCGACCATCGCCGCGGCGAACCCCGACGCGGTCGCGATCGTGTCGTTCGAGCAGTTCAAGACCATCGCTCCGCTGCTCGTCAACGCGGGTGTCTCGGCTGACAAGTTCTACATGGTCGACGGCAACCTGTCCGACTACGGTGACGAGCTGCCGGTCTCGCTCGAGGGCGCACAGGGCACGAAGGCCGGCCCCGCGCTCGCCGACGACTTCACCGAGCGTCTGCAGACGTTCTGGACCGGTGAGGGCAACGCCGAGGTCAAGGACTTCACCTACGCCGGTGAGGCCTATGACGCGGTCGTCCTCGTCGCTCTGGCGTCGCTCGCCGCCGGCTCGACCGAGGGTGCGGACATCGCGGCCAAGATGCAGGAGGTGTCGGGCGGTTCGGGCGACGGTGAGAAGTGCACGACGTTCGCCGACTGCGCGAAGATCATCAACGACGGCGGCACGGCCGACTACGACGGCTACTCCGGCGACGTGACCTTCGACGAGAACGGCGACCCCCAGGGCGCCTCGATCGGCATCTACAAGTACGGCGCCGACAACACCATCACCCGCGAGAACTGACACGGTTCACGACGGCCCCGGATGCGCGCATCCGGGGCCGTCGTCGTGTTCGCGGGCGTCCGCTGCGCGTCGTGTCTGGAGGGCGCGGCATCCGCATCGGTATCCGCATCCGTTTCCGTCGCCCATCCGCCGACGCCCCCGCCGGCCTACGACGCCCCTGCTGAGTCACGTAACTCAGCGGGGGCGTGGTAGGCCAGCGGGGGCGCGGGTGGGGCGTGAGAGTTCAGCGGAGCGTGGCGGGCGCGGCGAGATCCTCAGCCCGGCGGACGGATGCCGAACGTGCGGAGCCGAGCTCCCAGAGCATCCGCCGACGCGATATCGGTTGAGTCCCACCGCACCGTGCGCCAGCCGGTCACGCCACGGATCGCGTCCTCTCTACGCTTCTCCGCCAGCACGACCTCCTCGGCGCTCCGATCTGCGCGCAGTTCGTCGTCGATGTACTTGCCTTTACCGTCGAACTCGCCGAAGCAGCGCGCTCGCGGGAATCCGAAGTCGAGCCAGTAGTCCTCTCCTTCCGGGCCGACGACGTGGACCTGAAGTTCGGGTCGCATGAACCCGAGTCTGGCCAGCTGGAGGCGACTGACGCTCTCGCCGGGGAGTTGCGCGCGGCCGTCGGCGAACTCGATGATTTCGCGTGCCTTCCTGATGCCGCGAGCGTGCGACTTCGCCGCACGCTCCGTGAGCCGGGCGATCCAGGCCGCCGCGGCATCGGCATCCTGAACATGCCCCGTGACCGCTTCGGCTCGCAGCGCGGCGTCCGCTGCGGAGAGCGATGTCTCCGCTGGCGTCGTTCGGGCGAGATCGAGCAGGGTGCGGTCGAGCGACGTGCATCGGATGCCGTCGACCACGATGACGTCACTCGGGTCGAGAGCCACGTTGTGCCAGACCACGCCGGCAACTGTGCGGCCGTGACGTGACCCGGATATCACCGTGTGGACGCCCGTCGGCCGGAACCTCCAGAGCGGCAGACCATGGAGCACCGCTGCGGATGGCCCCCAGAACACCGGTCCCGGCTCCGCACAGTTGAGCTGAGTGGCGACGACCTCGACGAGATGTCGTCCCTCGCCCCACAGCTGGATCCAGTCGGAGTTCCAGACGTAGCGCCCGTTCCGGACGCGACGCAGGATGCCGTCGCGCACGAGGTTCTCGATGTCGCGCTCTGAGAGCCCGCGTTCGAGGAGGTCGGCCCGCGTCTCGAGCAACCCCTTCGCCTCGGTGAGATCGACTGTTCTTCTCGGCATCCGCCGATCTTCGTCGGTGCGGCGGCGCCGTGCGCGTTCTCCACAGGCCGCGTGGGTGTGTCGGGAGATCCGCGCACTGTGGACGGCCGGTCGCACTGCCCCGTCGCCCGTCCGCACGTCGACGCCCTCGCCTGCACGTCGACGCCCCCGCCTGCCTACGACGCCCCCGCTGATTCACGTGAATCAGCAGGGGCGTCGTAGCCCAGCAGGGGCGTCGGCGAACAGGTATGCGCGGGTGCGAGTGGGGTGGATGAGGGAAGGGAACGAGCGGCGCTCAGGCGGCGTCGGTGCCCAGCGTGCCGAGGTACAGCCCGATGACCTTCGGATCGTTCAGCAGGTCGCGCCCCGACCCCTCGTACGCGTCCTTGCCCTGGTCGAGCACATAGCCGCGGTCGCAGATCTGCAGGCAGCGGCGGGCGTTCTGCTCGACCATGATCGTCGTGACGCCCGCCTTGTTGATGTCCGAGACGCGGATGAACGCATCGTCCTGCCGCACGGGGGAGAGGCCTGCCGAGGGCTCGTCGAGCAGCAGCACCGACGGGTCCATCATGAGCGCGCGCGACATCGCCACCATCTGGCGCTCGCCGCCCGAGAGAGATCCGGCGCGCTGCTTGAGCCGCTTGCCGAGCTCCGCGAAGATGCTCGTGACGAACTCCAGTCGTTCCGCGAAGATCTTCGGATTCTGGAAGAGCCCCATCTGCAGGTTCTCCTCGATCGACAGCGAGGGGAACACATTGTTCGTCTGCGGCACGAACGCGACACCACGGCGGACGAGCTTGTCGGCCTTGAGACCGACGATGCTCTCGCCGTTCACGGTGATGTCGCCGCTGCGCACGTTGACCATGCCGAAGATCGACTTCAGCAGCGTCGACTTGCCGGCCCCGTTCGGGCCGATGATGCCGATCAGCTCGCCCTGACGGGCGACGAGACTCGCACCGTTGAGGATGTTGACGCCGGGCAGATAGCCCGCGTGCACATCGGTCAGCTCGACGACGACGCGGTCCTCGGGAGAGGCGGGTGACGCCGGGGTGGCCGGGATGTTCTCGCTCATGCGTCGCCCTTTCGCGAAGAGTCGTCGTCGTCCGTGAAGACCTCGGCTTCGGCCTCCGCCTCGATCTGCTCGCGCAGTCTCACAGCAGCGGTGTCGGCGAGCACGGGAACCCGGCCCGTCACGGCTCCGAGGTCGACGTCCTGGTGCGCGCCGAGGTACGCGTCGACGACCGCGGGGTCCTCCATCACGTCCTCCGGCGGCCCCTCGGCGACGACCTTGCCCTCGGCCATCACGACGACCCAGTCCGCGATGTGGCGGACCATGTGCATGTCGTGCTCGACGAAGAGGACGGTCATGCCCTGCTCCTTGAGGTCGAGGATGTGGTCGAGCAGCGACTGCGTCAGCGCCGGGTTGACCCCGGCCATCGGCTCGTCGAGCATCACGAGCGTCGGGTCGCTCATCAGCGCCCGCGCCATCTCGAGCAGCTTGCGCTGTCCACCGGAGAGTGCTGCGGCGAAGTCCTGCTCCTTGGCGTCGAGCTTGAACCGCGTGAGCAGTTCCTTCGCCTTGGTCTCGATCTCGGCATCCTGTGTGCGCCAGAGGAAGGGGAACAGACTCGACCAGAATCCTTCGCCGCGCTGACCGGGTGCTCCGAGTTTCATGTTCTCGAGCACGGTGAGCAGCGACAGCGACTTGGTCAGCTGGAACGTGCGGACCTGACCCATGCGGGCCACCTTGAACGACGGAACGCCCGCGATGTTGGTGCCGTCGAACGACCAGGCCCCGCTGTTGGGCTTGTCGAAGCCGCAGAGCAGGTTGAACAGCGTCGTCTTGCCCGCGCCGTTCGGTCCGATCAGTGCGGTGATCGCCCCCCGCGGGATCTCGACGTGATCGACATCGACCGCGGTCAGACCGCCGAAGCGGCGCTGCACGGCGTCGACGACGAGGATCGGGTCGACCTTCGCGACACCGGGTGCCGCCGGACCCTTGGCGAGGCCTGTCGTCTTCGGGCGGCGGATGCTCCCGGTCGACGGTGCCGCGGACTCGGGGTTCAATTCACTTGACAAAGGTCATCTCCCTCTTGTCGCCCAGAATGCCCTGAGGGCGGAAGATCACGAGCAGCATGAGCGCGATGCCGACGAACACGAAGACGAGCGTCGAAGCCTGGCTGTCGGTCATCGGCAGGACGCCGTTCTTGGCCATGCTCGGCAGCAGGTTCGCGAGGAACGCGAACACCACCCAGAACAGCACCGCACCGAGCGTCGGCCCGAAGACCGTGGCCGCACCGCCGAGCAGCAGGATCGTCCACAGGAAGAACGTCAGCGAGGTCGTGTAGCTGCCGGGCACCACGGCCGACGGCAGGACGAACACGATGCCTCCGGCCGCGCCGATCACACCGCCGACCATGAGCGCCTGCATCTTGTATGCGAAGACGTTCTTGCCGAGCGAGCGCACCGCGTCCTCGTCCTCGCGGATGCCCTTGAGCACGCGTCCCCACGGGCTGCGCATGAGCGCCCAGACGAGCAGGATCGCGACGGCGAGCAGGATGATGCCGAAGACACGGTTCCACAGGTCGTCTGCCGTGTATGTCCACGGGCCGAAGCCGTAGGTGCCGTCGGGGAAGGGGTTCGCATCGCGGAAGCCGCCGTTGTACTGCGCGAGACCGTCAGCCGAGTTCGTGTACTCGTCGAACAGTTGCGTGGTGAACAGCAGACGCACGATCTCTCCGGCCGCGATCGTCGCGATCGCGAGGTAGTCGGCTCGCAATCGCAGGGTCGGGATGCCGAGGAGCACGGCGAACGCCGCACCGCCGATGAGGCCGATGAGCATGCCGAGCCACCACGGGAGCCCGAACGAGAGCACCGAGATCGCGTAGCCGTATCCACCGACGGCCATGAACGCCGCCATGCCGAAGTTCAGCAGACCCGCATACCCGAAGTGCACGGCGAGACCAGTGGCCGCCAGCGCGTAGGCGATCGTGACCGGGCTGAACAGGTAGACCGCGGTGTTGGAGAAGATGCTTCCGAAGTCCATCGTCAGCCCAACCTTTCCCTGCGCCCCAGCAGACCCTGCGGCCTGACGAGAAGGATGATGATGAGCACGACCAGGGCGCTCGCGTACTTCAGATCCGAGGGGATCCAGAGAGTGGACACCTCGACGGCGATGCCGATGATCAGCGATCCGATGAAGGCGCCGAAAGCCGTGCCCAGGCCACCGAGCGTGATGGCGGCGAACATCAGCAGCAGCATCTGCCCGCCCATGTCCCACTTCACGCCCGGCCGGAAGTAAGCCCAGAGGATGCCGGAGATCGCGGCGAGTACGCCGGCGAGGATCCAGACGACCCTGATCACGCGGTCGACGTCGATGCCGGATGCCGCGGCGAGCTGCGGATTGTCGGAGATGGCGCGGGTCGCCTTGCCGATGCGGGTCCGCGTGAGGAAGAACGCGACACCGAGGATCGCGATGATGCTGACGCCCATCGCGATCAGGTCGATGTAGGAGAGCGAGATCGGTCCGAATTGGATCGGCGTGGGGCTCGCCCCCGGCAGCTGCTGGGTGCCGCCGCCGATGAAGTACTGGAAGACGTAACGCAGAGCGAGCGAGAGACCGATGCTGACGATCATCAGCTGCACGGTGCCGAGCCCGCGACGCCGAAGGGGTCGCCAGATGCCGGCATCCATTCCCCAGCCGAGCAATCCGCCGCCGATCACTGCCGCGGCGATGCCGGCCCAGAGCGGAAGGTGCCACATCGTCGTGGTGACGAGGGCGACGAGGCCGCCCCAGGTCACCATCTCGGCGTGCGAGAAGTTCGACAGTCGCGTCGTGCCGTAGATCAGTGCGGCGCCCATCGAGGCGAGAGCGAGGAGCAGGCCGAAATTCAATCCGCCGACCAGCCGCGATGTCAGCTGATCGATGAACGACGTCGTGATCCGCTCGCCCTCCCCGAGGAAGAGGTTCATGATCTTCGTGCCGGTGAGGCCGAACTCGACCTCGAAGGAGGCTGTCGTTCCGGAGATCGGTTGAGTGCCCTCCGGAAGCTGAGCCGCATCGACGATGACTCCGTCGGGCAGGGTCTCCTCGTCGACGGTCAGTGTGTAGGTCTCCTTCTCCGGGACGTAGAGGCGCCACTTGCCCTCGGCATCCGTCTCCGTCTCGCCCTCGAAGCCCTTGCCCTCGATCGTCATGACGACGCCTTCGACGGGTTGGTCGTCGAAGGTGATCACGCCGGCGAAGTAGAAGTCGGTGATCTCCTGGCCGTCATCCGTCTCTTCGGCCGAGGCCGAGGAGGGTGCCTGCATCCAGAGAAAAGCGAGGGCGAGCAGCGAAGCGAGCAGGGCGACAGCCCACCGCCTCACGGGTCGCGTCGCCGGGATCGTCGGACTCACAGAACCTCCCAGTCCAGTACACAGACGACGACAGGGTTGTTCATCGGCCTTGATGTACGACGCTATGAGCGTAATGTGTCGAGTCTGTTTCGGCCAAGGCACGATCTGCTCACGGTGAGAACGTTCCCACGAACATCGACGCCCTGTGGTCTCCTGCGGCCCCGCATCTCGGCGTCCCACGGGAATTTCCCGCTCCCTCCCGCGTTTAGAATTGGTACACCTTCTCCCCAGACCCGCCCCCAGGAGGACGATCAATGGAACAGCACGACCCCTTCGGCTTCGTCGGACTCACCTACGACGACGTGCTGCTCCTTCCGGGGCACACCGACGTGATCCCCAGCGAGGCGGACACCTCCTCGCGGATCACCCGCCGCATCTCGGTCGCGACCCCGCTGCTCTCCAGCGCGATGGACACCGTCACCGAGTCGCGCATGGCCATCGCAATGGCGCGCGAGGGCGGCATCGGCATCCTGCACCGCAACCTCTCGATCGCCGATCAGGCCGCGCACGTCGACCGCGTGAAGCGCAGCGAGTCGGGCATGATCACCGACCCGATCACGACGACGCCGGACGCCACGGTCGAGGAGGTCGACGCGCTGTGCGCGAAGTACCGCATCTCGGGTCTGCCGGTCGTCGACCCCGACGGTCGCCTGGTGGGCATCATCACCAACCGTGACATGCGCTTCGTCTCGGGCTTCGAGCGCCAGTCGACGTTCGTCAAGGACGTCATGACGAGCGAGAACCTCGTCACCGCTCCGGTGGGCGTCGCCGCCGGCGAGGTCATCGCACTGTTCGCGAAGCACCGCGTCGAGAAGCTGCCCCTCATCGACGAGGACGGCCGACTCGCCGGGCTCATCACGATCAAGGACTTCGATAAGAGCGAGAAGTACCCGCTCGCCACCAAGGACGAGCAGGGCCGCCTGCGCGTCGGCGCCGCCATCGGGTTCTTCGGCGACGCTTGGGAGCGCGCCGAGGCTCTGCGCGACGCGGGTGTCGACGTGCTCGTGGTCGACACGGCCAACGGCCAGTCCCAGGGTGTCATCGACCTCGTGCAGCGGCTGAAGGCGGACGAGTCGTTCGCCCACATCGACATCATCGGCGGCAACGTCGCGACCCGCGAGGGTGCGCAGGCGCTCATCGACGCGGGTGTCGACGCCGTCAAGGTCGGCGTCGGTCCCGGCTCCATCTGCACGACTCGCGTGGTCGCGGGGGTGGGCGTGCCGCAGGTCACCGCGGTGTACGAGGCATCGCTCGCCGCTCGCCCGGCCGGCGTCCCGGTGATCGCCGACGGCGGTCTGCAGTACTCGGGCGATATCGCCAAGGCACTGGTCGCCGGTGCGGATGCCGTGATGCTGGGCTCTCTTCTCGCCGGCACCGACGAGTCTCCGGGCGAGATCGTCTTCCAGTCGGGCAAGCAGTTCAAGCAGTACCGCGGAATGGGTTCGCTCGGTGCGATGCAGACGCGTGGCAAGCAGACCTCGTACTCGAAGGACCGCTACTTCCAGGCCGACGTCCCCAGCGACGACAAGCTCATCCCCGAGGGCATCGAGGGCCAGGTCCCGTATCGCGGTCCGCTCGCGGCGGTCGCCTACCAGCTCGTCGGCGGCCTGCGTCAGTCGATGTTCTACGTCGGCGCACGCACGATCGAGGAGCTCAAGACCCGCGGCAAGTTCGTCCGCATCACCTCGGCGGGCCTCAAGGAGTCGCACCCGCACGACGTGCAGATCGTGGTCGAGGCACCGAACTACAAGAAGTGATCTGACCTGATCCCGGAGGGGACGGATGCTGCGGCATCCGTCCCCTCCGTCGTGCAGGGAGGACGGCCCAGGGGACTCAGGGGTTGGGGGATGGAGAGAACCGGCCTACCCTGTGCAGCATGTGCCGCAACATCGTCCCGCTGAACAACTTCGAACCGGCCGCGACCGACGAGGAGTGCCACGACGCCGCACTGCAGTTCGTGCGCAAGATCGCCGGCACCACCAAGCCGTCGCGCGCGAACCAGGAGGTCTTCGACCAGGCCGTCGCCGAGATCGCCAGGGCCACGCGGATGCTCGTCGACGGACTGGTCACCACGGCGCCGCCGAAGATCCGCGAGGACGAGGCGGCCAAGCGCAAGGCGCGGTCGGCCGAGCGCTACGAGGCGATCCGCATCTACCAGGAGGAGAAGCGCGCCGCGAGGGCGTCGTCGTGATCGCCGGCCCCTGATCCGCAGACGCAGGAGGGGACGGATGTCGCAGCATCCGTCCCCTCCAGCACGAAACTCAGAGGGCGAGCACCGGTTCCTCCGCCGCAGACTCGGCGGGGACAGAGGTCGTCGATCTGCCGGAAGGGAGCCACAGCGCGATGACGGTCGCCGCGAGCACTACGGCCGCTCCCGTGAACACCGCGGGCTTGGCCGCGTCGACGTAGAGGTCGGGAGTGAGCTGGCCGCCCGCACCGACGAAGATGGCGGTCATCACCGCGGTGCCGAGCGCGACGCCGAGTTCGCGGACCGTCGAGTTCACGCCGGACGCCTTCGCATGGTCGACGAGTCCGAGCGTCGCGAGCAGAGCCGTGGCCGACGGCGCGAAGACGAGGCCCATACCGACGCCCGCGAGGATGAACGGGGCGATGAGGTTCGGATACGCCAGGTCGGGAGCGGTGATCTGCGCGATCCAGGCGAGCGCGACGCCCTGCAGAAGAAGCCCGGGCACGAGCAGCGCCCGCGTGCCGACGCGGGGCGCGATCATGCCGGCGAGCGGGGCGACGAACATCGGGGCGAGTGTCCACGGCGTGGTCTGCACCGCGGCCTCCAGCGGGGTCGCGCCCTGCACGACCTGCAGGTACTGGATGAGGATGAACACCGAACCGAACGTGCCGAAGCTGAAGGCGAAGCCGATCACGTTCGTGATCGAGAAGGAGCGGTCACGGAACAGCCGTAGCGGCACGAGCGGTGCCTTCGCCCGCATCTGCCAGAGCACGAAGGCGGTGAGCAGCACCGTGCCGAGCACGAGCTCGACGATGACGCCGAGGGAGTCCCAGCCGTCGTCGTTGCCTCGGACGATCGCGTGGACGAGAGCGAGGACTCCGGATGCGGCGAGCAGTGCCCCGGGGATGTCGATGCGGGAGCGCGCACCGAAGTCGTTGCGCAGCACGAGCAGAGCGAGCGGGATCGCGATGATCGCGACGGGGATGTTGATCCAGAAGATCGCCTGCCAGTTCCAGCCCTCCATGATGGATCCGCCGACCAGCGGCCCGACGGCGACGCCGAGTCCGGAGACACCGCCCCAGATGCCGATCGCGAGGGGGCGACGGGAGACGGGCACGGCTCCGGTCAGCAGCGCGAGGGAGAGGGGCATCACCGCGGCGGCGCCGAGACCCTGGACGGCTCGCGCGGCGATCAGCTGACCGGGGTCGGAGCTGAGGGCGGCGAACAGAGAGCCCACGCCGAAGAGGGCGACGCCCAGCGTGAACACGGTGCGGCGGCCGAACCTGTCGCCGAGAGCGGAGGCGATGAGGATCGCACCGGCGAACGCGAGGGCGTACGCGTTGACGAACCACTGCAACTCCTCGACGCTCGCCCCCATCTCCCGGTGCAGCACCGGCAGAGCGTTCGTCATGACGAGGTTGTCGAGCGTCGCCATGAACATCGGCAGGGATGTCGCTGCGATGACGAGCGCGACCGGTCGACGCCTGATCGCGGAGGTGGGCTGAGACATGAGGCTCCAGTTGTAATTGGATGATTACTTGTTCACCAGAAATGTAGTAATCGAATGATTACAAAGTCAAGTCATTCGCTGATAGCCTTTCGACATGACCTCAGCTGCGGCATCCGACGTCCGCGTCGACGACCCCGGCAGGCGACTCTCCTCGGAGGAGCGCCGCGCGCAGATCGTGCTGGCTGCCCTCGCGGTGTTCGGCGCGCGCGGCTACGAGGGCGCCAAGACCGATGAGATCGCCAGAGCAGCCGGGGTGAGTCAGCCGTATGTCGTCCGACTGTTCGGCTCGAAGGAGAGCCTCTTCCTCGCCGCGGTGGAGGAGGCTCTCGCTCGACTGCTGACGTCGTTCCGGGCGGCCCTCGTCCGCGAGGACGACGACGCCACCGCGGGCAAGCGCATCGGCGAGGCCTACGTCGACCTCATCGAGGTGCGCGGGCTGCACCAGACACTGGCGCACTCCTATCTGCTCGGCAGCCACCCCGTGATCGGGCCCGCGGCCCGCCGCGGGTTCGCGCGGGTCTGGCGCTTCTTCCGCGACGAGGTGGGGTTGGATGCCGACGAGGCGAGGGCCTTCTTCGCGGAGGGCATGCTCATCAGCACCATGATCGGGCTCCGCATCGTAGACGACTACGGCTCCGACCCGCAGATCACCGAGCTGTTCCGCTCGTGCTTCCCCAGCGAACTCCCGCACGTGCTGGACGTGCTCCCGCGCGGCGCGGAGCGCTGGTAGCGGGAGCCGAGCCGGTCGCTCGGGGCCCGGCATCGATTCTGATAGCCTGGTCGGCTCGCTGTCCGCGGGCGGAAGGATGGCCGCGCACCGTGGGCTACATCGATGTCTCGGGCGTCTCGCTGACGCTCCCCGACGGCAGACCGCTTCTCGACGACGTCACGTTCCGCGTCGGGGCCGGGTCGACCAGTGCCCTGATCGGGCCGAACGGAGCGGGGAAGACGACGCTGCTGCGCATCATCCGCGACGATCTGGCACCGGACGCCGGTGTCGTCACGATCGACGGCGGTCTCGGAGTGATGGACCAGTTCGTCGGACACGGCGAGGTCGGGCAGACCGTCCACGAACTGCTCGTCGGCGTCGCTCCGCGGCGGATCCGCGCCGCGGCCGAGGCGCTCGAAGCCGCCGAGAACGCGCTGATCGAGCGGGACGAGCACGACACGCAGATGGCGTACGCCGCAGCCATCTCGGAGTACGCGGATGCCGGCGGCTACGAGCACGAGACGGTCTGGGACCAGTGCACCGTGGCCGCGCTCGGAGTGCCGTTCGAGCGCGCCAGATTTCGGGAGCTCACCACCCTCTCCGGCGGCGAGCAGAAGCGCCTGGCGCTCGAGGCGCTCCTGCGCGGTCCTGACCAGGTGCTGCTGCTCGACGAGCCGGACAACTATCTCGACGTGCCGGCGAAGCGCTGGCTCGAGGATCAGCTGCGTCAGACCCCGAAGACGGTGCTGCTCGTCTCGCACGACCGCGAGCTCCTCGCCCGAGCAGCCGACCGCCTCATCACACTCGAACCCGGCGGGGCGGGCGCCTCCGCCTGGGTGCATGGCGGCGGCTTCGCGACGTACCACCAGGCACGCAGCGATCGGATGGATCGCCTCGACGAGCTGCGACGGAGGTGGGACGAGCAGCACGAGAAGCTGCGGATCCTCGTCGCGACGCTCAAGGTCAAGGCATCCGCCAACGACGGCTTCGCCTCTCGCTATCAGGCCGCGCAGACACGGCTGCGGAGGTTCGAGGACGCCGGGCCGCCGGAGGAGCGTCCACCCGCACAGGAATTCGACATGCGTCTTCGCGGAGCGCGCACGGGCAAGCGCGCCGTCGTCGCGACGGATCTCGAGCTCACCGGGCTCATGCGTCCATTCGATCTGGAGGTGTGGTTCGGCGACAGAGTGGCGGTGCTGGGCTCGAACGGATCCGGTAAGTCGCACTTCCTCCGGCTGCTCGCGAGAGGCGGCTCCGATCCCGATCCGGCGCTCGGGCACGTCACATCGACGGGGGAGCAGCTCGCAGCGGTAGAGCACTCGGGCTCAGCGGCGCTCGGCGCTCGAGTGGTGCCGGGACTGTTCGCCCAGACGCATGCGCACCCGGAGTTCCTCGGGCGCACGCTGCTCGAGATCCTGCACCGCGGCGACGAACGCCGAGCGGGCCTGCCCCGTGACGCGGCGAGCTCGGCGCTGGACCGTTATGGTCTCGTCCGCCAGGCGCAGCAGAACTTCGACTCGCTGTCCGGTGGGCAGCAGGCCCGTTTCCAGGTGCTGCTGCTCGAGCTGTCGGGAGCGACGCTGCTGCTGCTGGATGAACCGACCGACAACCTCGACCTGGAGTCGGCGGAGGCGCTCGAGGACGCACTGACGCGATTCGACGGCACGGTGCTCGCGGTCACCCACGATCGCTGGTTCGCAAGGTCGTTCGACAGGTTCCTGGTCTTCGGCGCCGACGGAGAGGTCTACGAGTCCGACGCCCCGGTCTGGACGGAGAGCCGCGTCGCGCGGGCGCGGTGAGCGGCGACGCGAGTCGAAACGGGGGTGCGCGTCCGGTCGTTGAGCGAGCGAAGCGAGACGAAACGGTGGGACCGGTGGGTGCGCGTCCGGTCGTTGAGCGAGCGAAGCGAGACGAAACGGGGTGACGATGAGTGCGCGTCCGGTCGTTGAGCGCCCTTCGTCTCGTCGCTGCGCTCCTCGCTCAGGAACCGCGAAGCGAGACGAAACGAGGGAACTCGATCAGCGGAGACGGAACGGTTCGGCGGCCCCGGCGCGCGGGTCCAGGGCGAGGTCGGCGAGCACGGCCCCCACACCGGGTGCGAACTTGAATCCGTGACCGGAGAAGCCCGCCCCGACGACCAGCCGGCCCACCCGATCGAGCACGAAGGTCGAATCGTCGGTCGACGTGTACGTGCAGCTGATCGGCGTCGCGGATGCCGGAACGAGCCCCGGCATCCATTCCCGCACGTAGTCGGCGAGCTCGCCGACGAAGGTCGGCCGATGCGGGCGAGCATCCGGATCCACCTCATCGCCCACGAGGTGGAATCCGACCTTGATCCCCTCGCCGGGAGTGGGCATCCCGTACACGGTCGCCGGGTACCGATCCGGATCCGTGTAGTGGTTGAACGACGGCCAGGCATCCGTCCCGGTCGGGCGGAAATGCGCGGGGGTCTCCTCGGTCACGGTGAGCCGGGGGAGCGCGATCGACGACAGCAGCCGCGAGGTCCAGGCGCCGACGGTCACGACCGCCGTGTCGGCGCGGACCGTTCCGGTCGGCAGCGTCAGAACGACGCCCCGGTCCGCGTCCTCGATCGCCGAGATCGGCGTCTCCCAGCGGACCTCACCACCGCCCGCGACGATGCGCCGCTCGAGCTCGCCGAGTGCCGCGGACGCCCTGGCGACTCCGGCATCCGGCGAGAACAGGACATCGCTCGAGAACCGCATCCCGCTCCAGCGCGCTGCGGCGTCCGCGGGCGAGAGGAGGGATGCCGGGATCCCGCGGTCGCCGAGCGCGCCGGCGATCCGCTCCACATCGACGTGCCCGTGCGTGACGAGCCCATGCAGGCGCAGGAGCGGCTCGCCGTCGACCGAGCCCAGTGCGTCCCAGCCCGCCCGAGCCCGCACCAGCAGGTCGAGGTAGTGGTCCTCGGAGTATGCGTTGTTGAAGTTGCGGGTGGCGCCGTGGGACGCGCCCTCGTGGTGGCCGCGGGCGAACCTCTCGAAGACGACGGGACGATGTCCGCGGCGGGTGAGTTCCCATGCCGTGGCGAGTCCCATCACGCCGCCGCCGATCACGGCGATCTCGATCGCGTCCACTGGCATCAGTCCTCCCGGGGTCACGACCAGTCTTCCAGCCCTCGCGTATAGACGCTCTCGCTGCTCAGCGGTCGATGGGCGAGCGTTCCGTCAGTACCAGCTGCCGCTTCCGAAATCGATCACGGGTTGGCCGTCCACGAAGTCGATCGTTCCGGACAGGGAGAACTCCACATCACGCGCGGGCGGAGCATAGAAGCTCGACGCTTCGCTCTGGATCGTGATCACAGCTTCGGTCGTTTGGAAGCTGCTCGTCGTCAGATCATCGAATCCTTCGGGGAGTGACTTCAGCTGCAGCACGGAAAGGTTTGTCGCCTGAACGGAGTACGGGCAGATCTCGTTCAGATTCGTCGGCACTGTAGCGCATGCGGTTGCCTCCGCCTGAGCCTGGGCGAGGATGAACTCAGATAGCGCAGGAGAGGGCGCCTCTTCGATATCCACGAAGCTTTGCGAGTACTCATCGGAGGCCGCGACGATTCGCGTGGAGGCGGGGGACGACTCGAGATACTCGTTCGGGGTGCCCGAGAAGGAGTACACACCGGGATACGCATACAGCGTCGTGTCTCCTGCGGTCACAGGTACCTCAATGTCGCCGAGAGCGACCGAGTCGGAGACCGTCGCTCCCACAGACAGCGGAACGATCATCGGGTTCGTGAGGCGCCACGTGTCAAGGACCAGAAACTCCCTCTCCCCGCTGACAGCGTCGAAGACGAACGAGAACTGCTCCCCATCGACGGACATGGTTGCGAGAACCGTTGCGCCGGTATCGCTGCGCTGCACGAGTTCCACCGATCTCACCACCAGGCGGGCGTCAGCGGCGGCGAGAGCATCGTCGCTGAGCAGAAGTCTCTGGTCGTTCGGAACGCCTGGATCGATGATCCGGGCGGCGGCCGAAGCGTTGCCCGCCGCGAGGTGCGCAAGGTATTCCTCGGCGACGACTTGCGGTCCACGCGTCGAGTTCAGGACGCCGACCCCTACAACGCCGGCGATGACCAGGACGATTGCGCTCCCGGCGATGATGCTCCAGAGACGGATCCGGTGCTTGGCTACCGGGCTCAGAGGCTTCCGTGGTGCGCGCGGCTCAGCACCGGCGAACGGTGAGACGAACGCCGTGGCCTGTGCGGATGGTGCTGTGTTTTCGAGAGAAGCTTGCGGAGACTGCACGAGCGGAGCGGGTGCACCTCCCGGCAACGGAACGGGAGGCGTGGCCGGGCTAGCACGACGAATCGGGTCGTCGTATCCTTGCGCCACGTGCGCGCTCGGTTCGCGGGTCCATTCCTCGTCTGCAGCATCGAAGAGCGATGGATTCGGGAGATTCTCGCGTGTCGCACTCACCCGCGAGAAATCGAGAAGAGAGGGTCGCGCAACCGCTCCGCGTGTCGCGCCCGGGTCAGCGTCGAGCAAACTGGGACGGCGCTCCTCGCCTGGCGAATACGGTTGCTGCGAGTTATCTTCGCGCACGTGTGTCTCCCCCCGAGAACAGTTGCGACAGGCCGCGATGCGGCTGTGGTATCTCTTTCTGGAGACAATAGCAGTCGGCGACCAGAGCCAGGAGAACCATGTTCACCCCGGAGAATTCCCATGATCCCGCGCAGACCACAGGCCCGGCAGCCCAAGCGCCGTATGCGCCGCAGGCGCAGCCGACCGTGAACCACGACACGTACGCGCAGCCAGCGACATATGCTCAGAGCGGGGCACCGGCGCAGCCGGAACCGGCGTCCTCTCCATATCCCTTCCGACTGCTTCGCGACGAGGCGGTCCTCGGCGTGTTTCCGGTCGCGCGTGCAGACCGGCTCTTCGGAAAGCTCGCGAGCTTTCTGTTCGTCACCGATTCTCGTGTCGTGTATTCCGCAGAGGCCAAAACGATCACCTCGACGTCGGTGCACAACATGGAGTTCCATGTGCAGAAGATCGAGGGCATCGAGGTCAGCCGTCACACCGGGTACGATGCGCTCGGGCTTGTCGCGGTTGTCGGGTCGGGGTTGAACTTTCTCTTCCTGCTCATAGCGGGTCTCCTCGTGAACGGTGCGACGAGTTCGTTCATGAGCAGCTTCGGGTCGAGCTCGAATCCGTTCGGCTGGCTCTCGATTCTGTTCCTGCCGTTCGCCTTCACATCGCTGTTCGTCGGCATCGTCGTGGCCTTCGCGTTCCGCCGTCCAGAAGCGAGCATCCGGATCCTGGGCCCGGGGGAGCCGAGAACGCTCGCCGCGGAACGTGATCTCCCGCGCTTGCTGGTGATGCTTCTGCTCTTCCTCGTCTTCGGGTTCTTCATCGGGCTGGTGGTGCTCCTCTGGCTGGGTGTGCGCGAGCTCGGGATCTTCCGAGCGACGGATGCCCAGCGCTTCGCGCCCGTTGCCAATGTCGATCGGGTGGCGTTCGACGCGGGCGCCCTGATCCTTGACATCCAAGCGCGGGGCACGCTCGCTGACCGGATCTGAGTTCGCATCTTGGAGACGTTTGATTTCCGAGTATTTCACGAAGCGAGGCACATTCTTGTCTTCGGAATGCTCAGTTGGGTTGGCGACAAGGGGAACTTGACGATCGATCATCGTAAGGCGCAACGTCAGCAGGGATTTACTTTCGAACCCCATTGGTTCGAGTTTCTCGCAAGCGTCATTCCGGCGGAGGCAAATCGCGTCTACTCACCGGAGGAACAAGCTTTTCTAGCTGGTCTGGTTAATCGAGGAGCGATCCGGATTTTTTCGACCAACGCGACATCCGATGACCTCAATTTCGAATTGGTTCCCCGTGCGGCATTTTCTCTGAGGAGAGAAACGCATGATGGCTACGAGTTTAAAACGGATCGCGGCCTGTTTACGACGTCCGAGATTGGACTTCGTCTCCTGGGCCGAGTGGGAACGCGCGAGACGGTAGGCGAAATGGCTGGGGCTGTGATGAGCGCGGCACTGCGCGACCCGCAAGACCGATCAGCGATCGCCGAGTCGGAAGCGTCGACTGGGCGTTCCTTTGTGTCCTTGATGTTTGATGAGTGCCTCAGGCTGATCGGGACGTTACGCGAGTTCGGCGTCGCGACCGCAGAACCTTTGGAGTGACCCGATGCTCGGGGGAATGAAGCGGTCGGGCGCGGTTGCAGCAGCGGCCATCGCTATCGCTGCAACGGCGGCAGTGTCTCCAGCGAGCACAGTTACAGGTCAGGACTACGCGCCCATTAGCGATCTGGTAGAGCAGAGCGTTGAAGCGCTAAGAATCCGCGAAGAAAACAAAAAGGCGTTGAATCGCGACGACCGGAGCAAGGCGACGGAGAGTTCCCCGACACCGCCGAGTGAAAGTGCATGGACGGCTGGGGAGCGATCATCAAATTGGCCCCAAGAGTCGAGCCCTGGGTCGCACAGCGCGGGGCGGCATGACTTCGCAGGAGTGCTTCCGATGTTCTCCGGCCCGGCTGGCGGCCCCGCGAATCTCGGCATCGGTCCAAATCTCGAGTCCGGTATTGAAAGCGTGGAGCACGAACAACGGCACGGCGAGGCCGACTTGATGGATAGGGAAATTGATCCAGGAGCGGCCGCTGAACAGCCCGCGGCCACCGCGATTACGCGGCGTCCCTCAACGATTCCTGCGGAGCCGGACCCGGAGCTTGAGCCTGAGCCTGAGCCGGAGCCGGAGCCGGAGCCGGAGCCGGACCCGGAGCTTGAGCCGGACCCGGAGCCGGAGCCGGAGCCGGAGCCGGAGCTTGAGCCGGACCCGGAGCTTGAGCCTGACCCGGAGCCGGAGCCGGAGCCGGAGCTTGAGCCGGAGCTTGAGCCGGAGCTTGAGCCGGAGCTTGAGCCGGAGCCGGAGCCGGAGCCTGACCCGGAGCCGGAGCCGGAGCCGGAGCCGGAGCTTGAGCCGGAGCTTGAGCCGGACCCGGAGCCGGAGCTTGAGCCGGACCCGGAGCCGGAGCTTGAGCCGGAGCCGGAGCTTGAGCCGGAGCCGGAGCTTGAGCCGGAGCTTGAGCCGGACCCGGACCCGGAGCCTGAGCCGGAGCCGGAGCCGGAGCCGGAGCCGGAGCCGGAGCCGGAGCCGGAGCCGGAGCCGGAGCCGGAGCCTGAGCCTGAGCCTGAGCCTGAGCCTGAGCCGGAGCCTGAGCCGGAGCTTGAGCCGGAGCTTGAGCCGGAGCTTGAGCTTGAGCTTGAGCCTGAGCCTGACCCCGACCTTGAACCTGATTGGTGATCCACGTGTACCTCGAAGAAGTCGTGAGCGGAACGCCGCTGACCGATGCCGCCGGTTACATCGGCACTGTCGCTCCCGAATTCGGAGCGCATGGCAGAGGTGACACATCGATCGGCTTGGACGACGCGGCGCTGGGGAAGCATGTGCTGTTCCTGGGCGGAATTGGCACCGGCAAGACAGTTGGGATGACTTCGCTTGTCCGGTCGATTCGTCACTCGGCATCCGCGGACGATGTCATCGTGTTCTTCGACACGAAAGGCGACTATTACGACGCGTTCTTCCGCGAGGGTGACGCGGTGATCTCGGCTTCTTCCACGCAGCAGTTCGCTGGGCAGGTGCGATGGAACCTCTTCAGCGAGTTCGCGGATCTCCCGCCGGGGCGTGAGCCGGAAGACGAGATCTTCGAAATGTCGAGCGGCCTGTTCTCTTCGCTGATATCGCAAGCCGGTGACAACTCCTACTTCGCGAACGCTGCAAGAGACGTCTTTGTAGCGCTGGTCACCGCACTCTTCCGAGATTCACCGCATCGAACGAACCAGGACATCCGCGAGTATATCTCCGGGCTGTCCGTGCCACAGATGCACGAGTTGTTGGACCGGCCCGGCAACGAGGACCTCTTGGGCGCCAAGCTCTACATAGCCAAAGAAGGCAGCAACTCTGCCCTGGCGACCCTTGCGTTCATGCAGCAGGTCATCCAGGAGTCTTTTCGCTCCTCATTCGGTCAGGCAGGAGACTTCTCCATCCGGCAGTTCCTGCGTGCGAAGGGCGGGCGATCTTTGTTCCTAGAGTTCGACATAGCCTCGGGGTCCGCGCTGGTTCCGATCTACAAAGCGATGCTCGACGTCGCAATGAAAGAGTCCATGTCCCGCTCGCGATCGGCGGGACGTGTCTTCTTCGTCTTGGATGAATTCGCGCTTCTGCCCGAACTCACCCACCTTTCGAATGGTCTCAACTTCGGCCGTTCGCTCGGTTTGCGCTTCATCGTTGGCACACAGAACATCAAGCAGGTACAGCACATGTACGGCGAGTGGATGGCAGCATCCGTGCTCTCCGCCTTCGGTACCGTCTTCGCGTTCCGGCTGTACGACGGCGATTCGCGCACGTTCGTTCAGAACCGATTTGGCAAGACACGCAAGCTCACTCGATTCGACTCAGTGGTTCGCAATAAGGGCATGTCTGAAGAAGTGAGCGATGGGAACGTCGTCGAGGACTGGGATCTTTCCTCCCTGCCCGTCGGCACGTGCATCGCTGCCATTCCGGACCACGCACCGGTGCGATTCGGGTTCCGTTTCGGATGATCATCGCCCGCGGCCTCATCGCGACGGCTGACCAGTCTCCCAGCCATCGGCTCCCATCCACGCCGGGTAGGCTTGTCGGGTGACCACAGAGATCGAGCTGGGCCGAGGAAAGCGCGCACGCCGCGCGTACACGTTCGACGACATCGCGGTCGTGCCGTCGCGGCGCACGCGCAACCCCGAGGACGTGTCGACCTCGTGGACGATCGACGCGTTCGGGTTCGACATCCCGGTGCTCGGCGCTCCCATGGACTCGGTCGTCAGCCCCGCGACGGCGATCATGCTCGGCCAGCTCGGCGGTCTCGGCGTGCTCGATCTCGAGGGTCTGTGGACCCGGTACGAGAACCCCGAGCCGTTGCTCGCGGAGATCGCCGGCCTCGGTGACGACGTCGCGACCGTGCGGATGCAGGAGCTCTACTCCGAGCCGATCAAGCCCGAGCTGATCACGAGCCGTCTGGCCGAGATCCGCGATGCCGGCGTCACGGTCGCGGGCTCGCTCACTCCGCAGCGCACCCAGGAGCACTACGACACCGTCGCCGCCGCGGGTGTCGACCTGTTCGTGATCCGCGGCACCACGGTGTCGGCCGAGCACGTCTCGAGCGTCGACGAGCCGCTCAACCTCAAGAAGTTCATCTACGACCTCGACGTGCCGGTGATCGTCGGAGGCGCGGCGACCTACACCGCCGCCCTGCACCTCATGCGCACCGGTGCGGCCGGCGTGCTCGTCGGCTTCGGCGGAGGAGCGGCGTCCACGACCCGCGCGACGCTCGGCATCCACGCTCCGATGGCTACCGCCGTGTCGGACGTCGCCGCTGCACGCCGCGACTACCTCGACGAGTCGGGCGGCCGTTACGTGCATGTGATCGCCGACGGCGGTGTCGGCACGTCCGGTGACATCGTGAAGGCGCTTGCGATGGGAGCGGATGCCGTCATGCTCGGCGTCGCGCTCGCCAGGGCGACCGATGCGCCCGGTCGGGGCTTCCACTGGGGACCGGAGGCCCACCACTCCAAGCTGCCCCGCGGTCGCCGCGTCGAGGTGGGCGGGATCGGCACCCTCGAGGAGATCCTCTACGGCCCGGCCCCGGTCGCCGACGGTACCGCGAACCTCATCGGCGCGCTCCGCAAGTCGATGGCGACGACCGGATACTCCGACCTGAAGGAGTTCCAGCGGGTCGAGGTCGTGCTGGCGCCCTACGAGGCCTGAGGATCGCTCGCCCGTCGTGACGTCTCCTGAAGTGTTCCCACCGACCCTGCGCGAGGTCATGCTGCGCGGTCGGTGGATCGCGATGCTGCTGCTGTGCCTCGTGGTCGCCGGCGTCTTCGCCTTCCTCGGGCAGTGGCAGCTGGGCAGGGCGATCGACACCAGTCCGCCGCCTCCCGGCGTGACCGAGCAGGTGCGTCCGCTGGCCGACGTGGTCGAGCCGGGCCAGTACCTCAACGAGCCGCTCGTCGGTCAGCGCGTGGAGACCTCGGGGCACTGGATCGCCGGCGACTTCATCATCGTCTCGACCCGCTTCAACGACGGTGTGGAGGGCTACTGGGTCACCGGGCAGCTCCGCGTCGAGGAGCGGACATCGATCGCCGTCGCGATCGGATGGGCGCCCGACCTCGAGACCGCGCAGTCCGCGGTCGAGGAGCTCGAGGCCTCGGCCGACGGGCAGGACGTCGATGTCGCGGGTCGCATCATCTCGGACGAGGGCGTGACCGTTCCGCCGCGCGCCGACCCCGAGCGCCTCGATCGGATGTCGCCGGCGGCGTTGCTCAGTCGCTGGCATGACATCGACCAGTTGGACGTCTACCGCCCGTACCTCGCCTCGAGCACCGCGGCCGCCGGTCTCGACGACATCTCGTCGCCCGCGCCGGAGGAGAGCTCGCCGATCAACTGGCTCAACATCTTCTACGCGGCCGAGTGGGTCATCTTCGCCGGCTTCGCCTTCTATCTCTGGTACCGCCTGGCGAAGGACGCCTGGGAGCGCGAGGTCGAGGAGCTCGAGGACGCGGCCGCCGCGCCCGCCTCGGACTCTGCCGCCGGCCCGGGCTGACAGCGCCGGCCCCGGCGGCCGACCGAGCCCTCTCTGGCGTGTGAAAAGTCGGAGTTCCGCGCCGACACGCCGGTGGTGGCATCCGTGGGGCGGCGTGTCGCGTCGAGGCTCCGATTCTTCGCACCGGCGCGGAGGGGGAGGACGGCGGATGCCGCGGCGCACGCACCCGCCACGAATGCGCGTTCGCGCACCGCGGCGTGCGCATCCGAGCGCCGAATTTGTGTGCAATCACCAGCCCATTTGTCGAGGTGGTGAGCACTTGGTGACGAACAGGCGAACACCGTTGATTCGTGTCGGAGGGCCTACGTAGGCTCCCTCTCATATGTGTTCCCTGGGAGTCCGGTGAGCATGTCGGAGGATCGCAAGATCGCTCCGGAATCCGAGTCGCAACGAGGAGATCTGCCGAATGAGTTCCGCCCCCCGAGACGACGCCCGGCAGGGCGGCGTCTTCTTCCCCCGAAAGAAGAGAGGGCGCATCGGCGCTCTCGCCGCGACCTGCGTCGCGACCCTGAGCCTCGGCGCGCTGGCGGCCGCCCCCGCTTTCGCCAGCCCCGACGGCACCGGCATCGTCATCAACGAGGCCTATCTGTCCGGCGGCAGCGCCGGTGCCGCGTTCACGAACAAGTTCGTCGAGCTCTACAACCCGACTGACGCAGCCGTCACGCTCGACGGCATGTCGCTGCAGTACCGCAGCGCGACGGGGACCGGTGCCTCGAACACCGTCGTGGCGCTCACCGGTTCGATTCCCGCCGACGGGCATTACCTCGTCCAGGGCAGCAGCAACGGTGCGAACGGCACCGCCCTGCCGGCTCCCGATGCGACCGGTGCCCTGAACTTCAGCGGGGCCAGCGGCACGATCGCGCTCGTCGAGGGCACGGCGGCCGTCACTCTGACGCCTGGCTCCACGGCCGGGGCGGCCGGTGTGGTCGACGTGCTGGGCTACGGCTCCTCGAACACGTTCGAGGGCACCGCCGCGACCGCTCCGAGCGGCAACACCGACGTCAAGTCGCTCAACCGCGCGAACGGCGTCGACACCGACGTCAACAGCGTCGACTTCGCTCTGTCTGCGACGATCACGCCCACCAACGCGGCGGGCGCGACCGCTCCCACCGACCCGACCGATCCGACCGACCCCGTCGAGCCCGTGAAGAAGACGATCGCCGAGGTGCAGGGAACCACCGACGTCTCGCCGCTCAACGGCCAGGTCGTCACGGTCGAAGGCGTCGTCACCGGCGACTACCGCACCGGCGGCTACAAGGGCGTCACCATCCAGACGCAGGGCTCCGGCGGGGCCACCGACGCGACGCCCGGTGCGTCCGACGGCGTCTTCGTCTACCTCGACGCACTCGCGCCCAGCCTCTCGACCGGCGACCTCGTCTCCGTCACCGGAACGGTCAGCGAGTACTTCGGCCAGACCCAGATCAACCCGGCGAACGTCGCCGCCGTCACCACCGTCCAGGCGGGCGTCGGGGTGCCAGAGGCGACGCCGCTTCCCGACACGGTGCTCGGCTCCGACCGCGAGCAGTACGAGAGCATGCTCGTCGCCCCGACCGGCACGTACCGCGTCGCTTCGAGCCACCAGCTCTACAACTTCGGCACGCTCTGGCTGAATGCCGGCGAAGAGCTCAACGTCAAGAGCACCGAGACGGTGCTGCCGGGAACGGATGCCGCGGCCGTCGCGGCCGCGAACAGGGCCAACCGCATCCTCCTCGACGACGGATGGTCGATCCAGGTCACCAACAACGGCCACCCGAACGACCAGCCGTACTTCACGAAGGACGTCGTCGTCCGCAACGGCGACACCGTCGACTTCAGCGACGATGGCTACGTGCTGTCGTGGGGCTTCGATGACTGGCGCCTCCAGCCGGTCGCTCCGATCGACAGCACCACCCCTGCCGAGGCGAAGGCCGGCTTCACCGCCACCAATCCTCGCGTCGACACCGCCCCCGAGGTGGGCGGCGACGTCCAGGTGGCCTCGTTCAACGTGTACAACTACTTCACGACCCTGACGAGCGAGAACTCCAACGCGCGTGGCGCGGCGAACGCGGCGCAGTTCGAGATCCAGAAGTCGAAGATCGTCGCGGCGATCAACGGGCTGGATGCCGACATCGTCTCGCTCATGGAGATCGAGAACTCGATCAAGCTCGGCGGCACCCTCGACGAGGCGCTCTCCGACCTGGTCGACGGACTCAATGACGACGCCGGCAGCGACGTGTGGGACTTCGTGCCGACACCTGCGGCGCTGAACAACGCCGCGACGACCGACTACATCACCAGCGCGATCATCTACAAGAAGGCCGCGGTCGAGACGGTCGGCGACAGCATGACCGTCACCGACGAGTCGGTGTGGGGCAACGCGCGCGAGCCGATCGCTCAGGCGTTCGATGTCGACGGCCGTGTCGTGACGGTCGTGGCGAACCACCTCAAGTCGAAGTCGGCGCCCTCAGGCGGCGGCACCGAGCCCGCTGACGGTCAGGGCTTCTTCAACGCGGACCGCGTGAAGCAGTCCCAGTCGATCCTCGCGTTCACCGAGACCATCGAGGAGACCACGGGCAGCAGCGACATCCTGCTCATCGGCGACTTCAACGCCTACGCCAAGGAAGACCCGATCCGGGTCTTCACCGATGAGGGCTGGAGCGACGTGGCGCGCGAGAAGGCCGCCGACCAGCACACGTACTCGTTCGACGGCGAGCTCGGCTCGCTCGACCACGTGCTCGCCTCGCCGTCGCTCGCGTCGTCCATCACCGGTGCCGGCGTGTGGACGATCAACTCTCCCGAGTGGAGCGACCGCGGCTACGCGTTCGGCGCCACCGAGGCGGGGACGCCGTTCCGCTCCAGCGACCACGACCCGATCATCGTCGGCGTCTCCGCCGACGAGCCCCCGGTGAGCATCGACGTCGTCACCGTGAACGACTTCCACGGTCGCATCGAGGCCGACGGGGCCGCTGCCGGCGCCGCCGTCCTCGCGGGTGCCGTGAAGCAGTTCCGTGCCGAGAACCCGAACACGATCTTCGCCGGAGCCGGTGACCTGATCGGTGCGTCGACGTTCACCTCGTTCATCAACGACGACAACCCCACGATCGACGCGCTCAACGCCGCCGGTCTCGAGGTCAGTGCCGCCGGCAACCACGAGTTCGACCAGGGCTGGGCCGATCTGCGCGATCGCGTGCAGGATCGGGCCGACTGGGAGTACATCTCCTCGAACGTGTTCGTCACCGAGACCGGCGAGCCTGCGCTCGCCCCGGCCTGGGTCAAGGAGCTCGACGGCGTGCGCGTCGGATTCATCGGTGCGGTCACCGAGGATCTCGACTCGCTGGTGTCGCCGGACGGCATCGCCGGGCTCGAGGTGCGCAGCATCGCCGACTCCGTGAACGCGGTGGCCGCCGATCTCCGCGACGGCGATGACACCAACGGCGAGGCGGATGTCATCATCCTCCTGGTCCACGAGGGAGCCGCCACTGTCGAGCTGTCCAGCATCACGCCGGACTCCGCTCTCGGTGAGGTCGTCTACGGCGTCGGCGACGACGTGGACGCGATCGTCTCGGCGCACACGCACCTGGCGTACAACCACGTGATCGACGGCCGCCCCGTGGTCTCCGCGGGTCAGTACGGCGAGAACCTCGGACTCATGAACATCCAGGTCGACCCCTCGACGAAGGAGCTCCTCTCGATCACCAACGAGATCAAGCCCCTCACCTCGGGCGGTGTCGCGCTCTACCCGGCGGATGCCGGCGTCGCCGAGATCGTGGCGAAGGCGAAGGCGGATGCCGACGTCCTCGGTGCCGTCAAGGTCGGCGACATCACCGGTGACTTCAACCGTGCGCGCCAGAGCGACGGCAAGACGGAGAACCGCGGTGGCGAGTCCACCATCGGCAACTTCGTCGCCGATGTGCAGAAGTGGTCCACCGGCGCGGACATCGCGCTGATGAACCCGGGCGGCATCCGTGCCAACCTGACCTACGCATCGACCGGCGCGGCGGATCCGAACGGCAACGTCACCTACCGCGAGGCGGCGACGGTCCAGCCGTTCGCCAACACGCTGGTGACTCTGACGCTCACGGGTGATCAGCTCAAGAGCGTGCTCGAGGAGCAGTGGCAGCCGGCCGGCGCCGCGCGTCCGTTCCTCAAGCTCGGCGTCTCGAAGGAGCTCACGTACACCTACGACCCGAACGCGGCGCAGGGACAGCGCATCACCTCGATGCTGCTGAACGGCACCGCGGTCGATCCGGCTGCGGAGTACACGGTGGCGGCGAACTCGTTCCTCGCGGCGGGCGGCGACAACTTCGCCTCCTTCAAGCTGGGGTCGGGCAAGCGCGACACGGGCAAGATCGACCTGCAGTCCATGGTCGACTGGTTCGACGCGAACAAGACCGCGACCCCCGACCTCGCGCAGCGTGCGGTGGGCGTCTCGATCACCCCGGCGGATGCCGACGGCTACACCGCCGGTGACGAGATCACGCTCTCGCTGTCGTCGCTCGCGTTCAGCGCGGGCGAGCAGGCGCCGGGCGAGGTCACGCTCTCGCTGGGGGACAACGTCCTCGGCACGGGGACGGTCGACACCTCGATCGTGGACGCGAGCGATGAGGTGGGGCGGTCATCGATCACGTTCACCGCTCCCGAGGACGTGCACGGCGCACAGGTGCTGACGGCATCCGTCGCCGGAACCGGCACGGTCGTCGAGATCCCGGTCCGATTCGCGGCCGCCCCTGCGAGCGGTTCGATCCAGCTCAGCAGCGACAGCGTGGCGGCCGGCGGACAGCTGGTGGTGACAGGAACCGGCTTCGAAGCAGGAGTCGAGCTCGACATCGAGCTGCGCTCGACCCCGGTCACGATCGGTGCGGCCAAGGTCGCTGCCGACGGCACCTTCTCGGCCACGGTCACCATCCCGCGCGACACCGCGGTCGGCGAGCACACCATCGCCGCGGTCCTCGCCGACGGCTCGGAGGTGACCGCACCGCTGACGGTCACGGCCGCGGGCACCGGAACCGGCACAGGCACGGGAACCGGCACTGGCGATCTCGCCACCACCGGTGCCGACCCGACCGGGCTGCTGATGATCGCGATCATGCTCATTCTGATGGGCGGTGCGATCTACGCGATCCGTCGCAAGGTGATCGCCGGCTGACGCACGAGCGTCGTCACACGGAGGCCGTCGGGAGAACATCCCGGCGGCCTCCGTCGTATGCGATCAGAGACGCATGTTGTTTCATGTTGTTTTATGTTGTATCTTGTGGGAATGGTCACGGGCAACGGTGTCGGCATGTACGCGATGGAGCGCCAGCAACTCATCGAGCGTCTGCTGGGTGAACTCGGTCGCGTGGCCGTCGTCGACCTCGCACGACGATTCGATGTCACCACCGAGACGATCCGGCGTGACCTCGCCGCGCTCGAGGAGGCCGGTGCCCTCGTCCGCGTCCACGGCGGAGCCGTCGCGAAGGACGCAGACAGCACGAGCGAGCCGACCGTCGGCGAACGCGCCTCCCGTCACGGCGAGGCCAAGGCCGCCATCGCGCGGCGAGCGCTCAGCGCCCTGGGGGAGGGATTCCAGGGATCGATCTTCGTCGACGCGGGAACGACGACCGCCGCGGTCGCCGCACACCTCCCGGAGCGGCTCGGCGTCGTGCATCCAGGTTCTCGTCGCGTCGAGGTCGTCACCCACTCGCTCACGATCGCCCCCGTGCTCGCTGCACTCGACGGGGTCTCGTTGACCGTCGTCGGCGGCCGGATCCGCGGTGTCACCGCGGCCGCGGTCGGCGCGGAGACCGTCGCCGCCGTGCAGCGGATGCGCCCTGACATCGCCTTCATCGGCACGAACGGGGTCTCGGCCGGCTTCGGTCTCAGCACCCCGGATCCCGACGAGGCGTCGGTCAAGACCGCCATCATGCGCTCGGCGCGCCGGACGATCGTGCTCGCCGACGCCAGCAAGCACGATCGCGAGCTGCTCGTGACGTTCGCCGCGCTCGACGACATCGACGTGCTGGTCACCGACGCCGCGCCGCAGGGAGACCTCGCGACTGCACTCGCCGACGCGGATGTCGAGGTGTGGATCGCATGATCGTCACCGTCACGGCGAACCCCGCCCTCGATCGCACCGTCACCCTCGTCGCTCCCCTGCGCACCGGAGAGGTTCAGACGGCGGTCGCGGTCCGCGAGGACGCGGGAGGCAAGGGTGTCAACGTCTCGGGGGTGCTGTCCGCGGCCGGGGTCGCCACGCTCGCCGTCCTGCCCGTCGCCGCCGACGACCCGTACGCGGCCGTCATCCGCGCGGCAGGCGTTCCGGTGCGCGTCGTCCCCGTCGAACGGCACGTCCGCACGAATCTCGCGCTGACGGATGCCGACGGCGAGACCACCAAGATCAATCTCATCGGCGCACCACTCACCGACACAGACGCCCGCGCGCTGACGGATGCCGTTGTCGCGGCGACCGAGGGCGCCGACTGGCTCGTCCTCGCCGGATCCCTCCCCGCGGGTGTCGCCGATACCTACTACGTGGAGATCGTCGATGCCGTCCGCGAGCGCTGGGGTGCGGATGCACCGCGGATCGCCGTGGACACCTCGGGGCCTGCGCTGCGGGCCGTCGTCGAGAGCCGCGCGGCAGACCTCGTCAAGCCCAACGACGAAGAGCTCGCCGAGCTCGCCGGGGCGGTGATCGACGTCGACTCCCCGCGGGAGTCCGTGCGCCGCATCGCGCAGCGCATCGTGCCGGAGTTCGCGGCATCCGCCCTCGTGACGCTGGGGGGCGCCGGCGCCGCGCTCATCACCGCCGAGGAGGCGTGGTTCGTCGCGGCCCCGCGCATCCGTGTGGCCAGCACTGTGGGAGCGGGCGACAGCTCGCTCGCCGGATATCTGTTGGCCGAGCGCGCTGGTCTCGACCCAGCGGAGCGCCTGCGTTCGGCCGTCCGTCACGGCTCCGCCGCGGCGGCGCTGCCCGGAACCAGGGTGCCCGCCCCGGCCGATCTCGGCCCCGCCGTGTCTGCCGCCCTTCCCTTGTAATCCCTCACGACCACTGGAGGTCACCGTGTCCGACACCATCTCGGTCGAACTCGTCAGCATCGATGCCGACCTCGGTCCCGACAAGGCGGCGGTCATCCGCGCCCTCGCCGACCGCGTCGCCGCCACCGGTCGCGCCGGCAGCGGCTCCGCCCTGTTCGACGACGCCTGGGCGCGCGAGCTGAAGGACGAGACCGGCCTGCCCGGCGGCATCGCCATCCCGCACGCGAAGAGCGCGTCGGTGAGCGTTCCGACCCTTGCCTTCGCCCGTCTCACCCCGGGCGTCGACTTCGGGGCGCCGGACGGCCCCGCCGACATCGTCTTCCTCATCGCCGCCCCGGATACGGCAGCGGAGGCGCACCTCGCGATCCTCTCGAAGCTCGCCCGCAGCCTCATGCAGGACGAGTTCACGGATGCTCTGCGTGCGGCATCCGGTGCCGACGAGGTCGTCGCGATCGTCGACCGGGCGATCGCGGACGAACCGCAGTCCGAGACCGAGGCTCCGGCCGTCGCCCAGGCCTCTGCGCCTCCCGTAGCCGCGGAAGGCCGACGTCCGCGTATCGTCGCCGTCACCGCCTGCGCGACGGGCATCGCGCACACCTTCATGGCCGCCGATGCGCTCACCGCCGCCGGGAGAACGGAGGGCGTCGACCTCGTGGTCGAGCCACAGGGCTCGAGCGGATACAAGGCGCTGCCGCAGAGCGTGATCGACGAGGCGGATGCCGTGATCTTCGCGGTCGACGTCGACGTGCGCGAGCCCGAGCGCTTCGCCGGCAAGCCGGTGGTGCGCTCCGGCGTCAAGCGCGGCATCGAGGAACCGGCGCGCATGATCGCCGAGGCGGTCGCCGCGTCGACCGACCCCGCGGCCCCGCGCGTCTCGGGCGAGACGACGACGACGGCGACGCCGGCCGCGACGCAGTCGTGGGGCTCCCGCATCCAGCGCATCCTGCTCACCGGGGTGAGCTACATGATCCCGTTCGTCGCGGGCGGCGGTCTGCTCATCGCCCTCGGCTTCCTGCTCGGCGGCTTCCAGGTGAACCAGGACGACCGCGCCTTCGACGTCGTGCTGAACAATGCGCTGTGGGCGCTTCCCGATGGAGGACTCGGTCAGTACTTCGGCTCCGTCTTCTTCGTCATCGGCGCCACGTCGATGGGCTTCCTCGTGTCGGCCCTCGCCGGATACATCGCCTTCGCGATCGCCGACAGGCCGGGACTCGCGCCCGGCTTCGTCGCGGGCGCCGTGGCCGTTCTCATGAACGCCGGCTTCATCGGCGGCATCGTCGGCGGACTGCTCGCCGGGTTCATCGCCTGGGCGATCGGCCGCATCGACGCGCCGAGATGGCTGCGCGGGCTCATGCCGGTCGTCATCATCCCGCTGCTGGGATCGATCGTCGCTTCCGGTCTCATGCTGCTCTTCCTCGGTCGGCCCATCGCCTGGCTGATGCAGGTGCTGAACGACTGGCTCACCGGCCTCGCCGGGAGCTCGGGCATCATCCTCGTCGGCGTGATCCTCGGCCTCATGATGTGCTTCGATCTCGGCGGGCCGGTGAACAAGGTGGCCTACGCCTTCGCGACCGCCGGACTCGCCTCGGCCTCGACCGACAACCCCGCGCCGTACCTCATCATGGCGGCCGTGATGTGCTCGGGCATGGTCCCGCCGCTCGCGATGGCGCTGGCCTCGACCATCCTCGACCGTCGCCGGTTCACCCCGGTGGAGCGCGAGAACGGCGTGGCCGCCTGGTTGCTCGGGGCGTCGTTCATCAGCGAGGGTGCGATCCCGTTCGCTGCGGCAGACCCACTGCGCGTGATCCCCGCGTCGATGCTCGGCGGCGCCGTCACCGGCGCGCTCAGCATGGCCTTCGCAGTGCAGTCGCTGGCCCCGCACGGCGGCATCTTCGTGTTCTTCGCGATCACCCCGCTGTGGGGATTCGCGATCGCCCTCGTCGCCGGAACCCTGGTCAGCGCCCTCGCGGTCGTCCTGCTCAAGCGCTTCGCGACGAAGAGGACCTCGTCGACCGTCGACGCCGTCGCTGTCTGACCCCGTACCACCTGCAGCATCCCGAATCGTCCCGAGAGGAACACCATGACCGAACGTCAGGCCATCGTCGCCAGCGCATCCGGACTCCACGCCCGCCCCGCTAAGCTCTTCGTCGCCGCCGTGCAGGAGAAGGGCATCCCGGTGACCATCTCGGTCGACGGGGGAGCGGAGCTCAACGCGGGCAGCATCCTCGCCCTGATGGGGCTCGGCGCGGGGAAGGGCTCCGTCGTGACGCTCCGCTCGGATGCTGAAGGCGCCGAGGCGGCGCTCGACGAACTCGTCGCACTGCTCGAGACCGACCTCGACGCCGTCTGAGCGATCCTTCGAGGAGGACGCTCGGGGAAAGACGCCGCGATCGTCGGGGCCGCTCCCGACGATCGCGGCGCGTCTGTGTGCGGGCGCTGCCCGTCGGGTCAGGAGCTGACCACCGACACGTCGGCCTGAGCCAGGGCGTCGGCAAGCGGTCCCTCGGGTGCGGTGTCGCACACCAGATAGTCCGCTCGATCCAACGGCGTCACCTGAGCGAAGAGCCGGCGGTTGAACTTCGAGGAGTCCGCGAGGATCGCGGTGCGCTCGGCCCGCTGGATCATCTCCGACATCATGGCCGCGTCGCCGAGGTTCGAGGTCGAGTAGCCGGCGTTGTCCACGGCGCCGACGGCGATCAGTGCGAGGTCGCACCGGAGGTCGACCTCGGGTCCGCCCGCGGTCATCGTGAACGTCACCGGGCCGGTCGTCGCCTGCGTGATCGAGCGCACCGCGCCTCCGAACACGTAGAGGTCGCGGAAGGCGGACGGAGAGATCTCGGCCGGAATCCGGAGGTTGTTCGTGGCGATGGTGAGGTCGCGATGGTTGCGCAGCGCCCTGGCGAGCGCGAGCGTCGTCGTCCCGGCGTTGAGCATCACCACGGAGCCGTCGTCGATCAGGCCGGCGGCGAGCCGGGCGATCTTCTCCTTCTCCTCGGTCTGCATCTGCAGGCGGACATCGAGCGCCCGATCCTTCAGCTGGCGTTCACTCGCGCTCACCGCACCGCCGTGCGTGCGTATCAGCACGCCCTCCTTGTCGAGCTGATCGAGATCCCGTCGGATGGTGTCGATCGACACGTCGAAGTGCTCCGCCAGATCTGCGACCGTGACCTGCCCCGAATGCTCGACGTAGGCGGCGAGATCCGCCTTGCGACCAGCGGGGAGGCGACGTCGGCGACTGTTTCCGGATACGTCCATGCAGAATTCTTAGCACAGAATCCGCCGATTCCTGCATAGTGCCGCACAAAACGGCATTCCTTGATGACAGAAACAAGCGATCGATGCCCCGGATGTCGGGTCGCTCGCTGGCTCGGGCGGAATTCTGCCCCTTGACGACCATGCATATCTCTGCATAACATTGCTCAAAACCGCATGAACAAGCATTGAGGCGCGTGATGCGGCACGATCTCGAAGAGGAGAAGTGATGGTCACAGTGGTACGAAGGAACCGTGTGCTGAGGCTCGCGGGTGCCGCGACGGCAGCGATGACCGTGCTCACGGTCGCGGGGTGCTCTGCGGGTGGGGGCGAGGAGGCGACGGGCGGCGACGTCACGATCGAGTTCGCGCAGTGGTGGGAGCCGGAACTGCCGGACGGAGAGTTCCGCGCGCTCATCGACCAGTTCGAGGAGGAGAACCCCGGCATCACGGTCGATCTCGTCAGCGGTCCGTATGCCTCCACGAAGGAGCAGCTGTTCGCCGGCGCAGCGTCGGGCACCATGCCGGACGTCGTCGGCCTCGACGGCGCCTGGGTGAACGACTTCGCCTCCCAAGGCGTCATCGCCGACCTCAGCGCGCTCATGGAGGAGTACGACTACGACGACAGCGAGCTGGCGAGCCAGATCCAGGTAGACGGCAGCACCTACATGATCCCGGTGGTGAACTTCGTCTACCCGATGTTCACGAACGACGCGCTCCTCGCGGATGCCGGTGTGACCGCTCCGCCCACCACGCGCAGTGAGTTCGCCGACGCGGCGGCCAAGGTCTCGGCCCTCGGCGGCGACGTCTCGGGCTGGGTGCTCCCGCTGTCGCTCGAAGCTCCGAACGGCGTGCAGAACGACGTGATGTCGTGGGTGTGGGCCTCGGGAGGATCCATGCTCGATGACGGGCAGCCTGATCTCACCAACGACGACGTCACCTCGGCGATCGAGTACATCGGCGGCCTCTGGGACGACGGAGTGATCGCCTCCGGCTCGTTCACGATGAAGGAGCAGGACAAGGTCGAGGAGTTCTCGAACGGCCGCGTCGGGATGATGATCGACTCCCTCGCCCACATCAACCTCATCCGCGAGAGCAACCCCGATCTGACGTTCTCGATCTCGGAGATCCCAGCCGAGGACGGCTACGAGGGCGAGCGCGGCATCCCCTACGCCTCGTGGGGCATCGGAGTCGCGGAGAACTCCGAGCACAAGGAGGCGGCGTTCAAGCTCGTGTCGTTCCTCATGAGCCAGGAGAGCAACTCCACCCTCTCGACCATGGCGAAGGCGTTCCCGGGCAACTCCACCTCGGTGCCGGATTTCGTCAACGACGACGAGCTGTTCCAGACCGCCTTCGACATCTACCAGGCGGGATACCCGGCGAACGAGTTCACCGGTCTCCCCGTCGCCGAGGATCTGATGCGTCAGCTCGGCGAGCAGCTGCAGGCCGCCTTCGACGGGCAGCAGTCGATCGAGGAGGCGCTGAAGAAGGCGCAGGAGTCCTGGACCGCGGAGTTCTGACCTCCCGTCCACCCGCATGAACGGGGTGCCGCATCGCGATCGATGCGATGCGGCACCCGACCAACCGAGGAGCACCGGGTCCATGAGCCTGAGAACGTCCGACGACACCGAGGTGATCGTCACCGGAGTGCCGCTGTCGCGTCGTCGCCGCCAGCTGCGCAAGACCACCGAGTCCTACGCCTTCCTGTCGCCGACGATGATCCTCCTGTTCGTCCTGATGATCGTGCCGATCGTCATGGTGATCGGGTACTCGTTCCAGGACAACGTCATCCTGTCGAAGTCGCCCGAGTTCGTCGGAGTGGCCAACTACGTCGAGATCCTCACGGACTCGACGTTCTGGAAGGCCACGGGCAACACCCTGCTGTTCACCGTCGCGAGCGTGATCGCGCACCTGGTCCTCGGCCTCGCCTTCGCCATGATGCTCAACAGCCCGCTTCTCGGCCGGGTGTCCCGCTCGCTGTTCCGTGCGCTGTACATCCTGCCCTGGCTCTTCACCGTCGCCGTGATCGCGGTGCTGTGGCGGATGCTCCTCGCGCCAAACGGCGTGATCAACTTCCTCCTGCACACGGACATCGAGTGGCTCGCCTCCCCGCAGCTGGCGCTCGGCACGATCATCTTCATCAACATCTGGGCCGGCTACCCGTTCTTCATGGTGAGTCTGCTCGCGGGTCTCCAGGGCATTCCCAACGAGCTGAACGAGGCGGCCACCGTCGACGGCGCCGGCGCCGTGCAGCGGTTCTGGAACGTCACCATCCCGCAGCTGCGGCCGATCATCGTCAGCCTGGTGCTGCTCGACCTCATCTGGACCTCGCAGCAGTTCGCCCTCATCTGGATGACCACGGGCGGCGGACCGATCGACGTCACCGAGGTGCTCAGCACCTTCACCTACAAGCTGGCCTTCGCGAAGTACGACTTCTCCCTGGCCGCGACCTCCGCCGTGCTCGTGCTGCTCATGTCCATGGTGCTCGCCGTGTTCTACGTGCGTCACCAGAAAGCGAGGGACTGATCATGGCTCTCACCGTCCCCCACCGCCGTCACGTCGCGAGGGCCGGCCTCCTCGTCGGTCTCGTGATCGGGGCCGTGTTCGCCGCCGGGCCCGTGCTCTGGATGCTCTCCAGCTCGTTCAAGTCGAACACGCAGATCTTCGAGCTGCCGCCGCGCCTGATCACCGACACCTTCTCCTTCGACGCCTACGTCGCGATCTTCACGAACCCCGAGACGATGAGGTTCTTCCTGAACAGCTACATCGTCGCGGGCGCCGTCACCGTGCTCACTCTCGTCGTCGCGATCCAGGCGGCCTACGCGTTCAGTCGGTTCGACTTCCGCGGCAAGCGGGTGCTCAACGTCATCATCGTCAGCGTGCAGGCCGTGCCGCCCATCACCCTGCTGATCCCGTACTTCGGTCTCATGGTCGCCCTCGGTCTGTACAACTCCTACCCGGGCCTGATCCTCACCTACATGGTGTTCACGCTGCCCTACGCGATCATCATGATGACGGGCTACTTCAATACCCTGCCCAAGGAGCTGGACGAGGCCGTCCGCGTCGACGGCGCCGGCTCCATGACCGCGCTGTGGCGGGTCCTCGTGCCGATCTCCGTCCCAGGGATCGTCTCGATCGGGATCTACACGTTCATGATCGCGTGGAACGAGTACCTCTTCGCCCTCACGCTCACCAAGTCGATCGACATGCGCACCGTGCCCATCGGTATCCAGCTGCTCATGGGCCAGCACTCCTACGAGTGGAACCAGATCATGGCGATGAGCGTCCTCGGATCGATCCCCGTGCTCATCCTCTTCCTCTTCTTCCAGCGGTACTTCATCAGCGGCCTCACCGCCGGCTCGGTGAAGAGCTGATCCTTCCGACCTCATCCATCACCACACAGGAGAAACACGTGCTCTACACCGGCAGATCCATCCTCGACGTCGCCAACGAGAACAACTTCGCCATCCCCGCCTTCAACATCAGCGACTGGGCGATGTTCAACGGGATCATCGACATCAGCGAGGAGCTCGAGGCACCCGTCATCATCGCGATCCACCCCGACGAGGTCTCTCACATCACCACCGACCTCATCGCCGCCATGCATGCCCGCGCGCACCGTGCGAGCGTGCCGGTCGCGATCCACTGGGACCACGGCGGCACCTACGAGCAGATGATCCAGGCCATCCAGGCGGGCTTCACCTCGGTCATGATCGACGCCTCGCTGCTGCCGTTCGACGAGAACGTCGCACTCACCCGCAAAGTCGTCGAGGCGGCCCATGCCGTGGGCGTGCAGGTGGAGGGCGAGCTCGGCACGATCGGGGCGAACGACAGCTACGGCGAGTCCGGAGCCGCCGAGATCATCTACACGAATCCCGCCGACGCAGTGCGATTCGTCGAGGAGACGGGCGTCGACAGCCTGGCGATCGCGATCGGCACGTCGCACGGCCTCTACCCGAGCGACAAGAACCCCGAGCTGCGCCACGACCTGCTCGAGCAGATCAAGGCCGCCGTCGGCATCCCGCTCGTGCTGCACGGCGGATCGGCGAATCCCGATGCGGAGCTCCGCCGCGCGGTCGAGCTCGGCATCAACAAGATCAACATCTCCAGCGACATCAAGGTCAGCTACCACAACCGGATGCGGGAGATCCTCGGGACCGACGAGCGCCTGCGTGAGCCGAATGCGATCCAGCCCGAGCCCGTCGCGGCCATGAAGACGACGGCGGCGGAGAAAATCCGTCTGTTCGGCGCCGACGGCAAGGCCGGACTGTACTGAGCGCGCGCGACGGGAGAGAGCAGATGACGAACGACGTGGACGGGCACCTCGTGCTCGGGCTCGGCGGCACGGTGGACTACGAACTGCGATGGGATGCTGGGACTCTCGAGGATATCGCCGCGGAGCACGCGGTCCACCGCGGCGAGCTCACCGGCAGCGCGCCGATCATCGATGAGCGCTCTCTCCTGGTCGCGGTCCTCGCCTTCGTCTCGCAGGGCGTGGGCGCCGAGCGCTTCGTCGCCTCCTCGGAGATCGTCGAGCGGTTCGCGTCGCGCTTCGCGCACGACGTGACTCTCGGAGGAACCGGGGTCAGAGCGGGTCTCGTGCTCGACCGCCTCGGCATTCCCAGCGTCCAGCACCTCGTGAGCATCGACGACAACGTCCGACGGCTTCTCCCGCCCTCGATCACGATCCTGTGCTCGGCCACCCGCGACACGCTCGATCCCCATCTGATCGTCCAATACCCTGCCGGCACCCGGATCCGGCTGCTCGACGGCGAGATCCAGGCGCCCGCGTCCAACCGCCTCATCTTCGCGAACGACCCGCCGAACCGTGAGATGGCGCTCGCCGCGGAGCTGCCCGCCGCCCTCGCCACGGCATCCGCCTTCCTCATCTCCGGGTTCAACACGATGCAGGACCCGCAGCTGCTCGAAGAGCGGCTCGTCGCCCTCACCCGTGCTCTGCGTGCGCTGCCCGACGGCGCCCTGGTCTACTACGAGGACGCCGGGTTCTACACCCGCGCGTTCTCGGAGATCGTCCGCTCGCACCTCGGGGCGCGCATCGACGTGCACGGCATGAACGAGGACGAGCTGCAGGAGCATCTCGGCCGATCCGTCGACCTCCTGGATGCCGATGACGTGCGCAGCGCGCTCGACGATGCCCGGAGGATCGTCGGTGCCCGGGTGCTGCTCGTGCACACGCGCTACTGGGCGATCGCGATCGGACACGATGCCGAGCGACACCGCTCGGCGGTGGAGAGCGCCGTGCGCGTTGCGGCCACGAGATACCGGCTCGGCGACGCCCTCACGGCGAGCGCCGTCGAAGCGACCTCCCGGATGCCGCGTCATCCCGGTGGAGCAGCGGTGGTCGCGGCGATAGAGTCGTCGCCGGAGACCGTTGGCGTTCCCGCCCACGTGCTCGACGTCCCGCACCCGACCACGATCGGGCTGGGCGACAGCTTCGTCGGCGGATTCCTCGCCGGCACGACTCGAACGGATCGACGATGACCATTCTTCTGCCGCGGAACTCCCCGCACGACCGCTTCTACCGTGGCGGGGCCCGTCTCACCGCGATGCGCGGCGGCGACGCCTCTGCGACGCACGAGCCGGAGGACTGGATCGGGTCGACGACGACGGTCCGCGGCGAGGCGACCGACGGGCTCAGCGTGCTGCCCGACGGACGGCTGCTGCGCGATGCGGTCGAGGCGGATCCGGTCGGCTGGCTCGGAGCGGAGCACGTTGCGCGCTGGGGTGCCGACGTCCGCCTGCTGGTGAAGCTCCTCGATGCGGGGCAACGGCTGCCGGTGCACGCGCATCCGCACGACCGCTTCGCCGCCGAGCACCTCGGGTGCGCGCACGGCAAGGCCGAGGCGTGGTACATCCTCGAGGGCGGCACGGTCCACATCGGGCTGCGGGAGGATGCGGATCCCGCCCACCTCGCCGAGCTGGTCCGCACTCAGGACACGGCCGCCCTCCTCGCCCTCCTGCACCAGGTCGAGGTCTCGCCGGGCGACGTGGTCTGGATGCCGCCGGGCGAGCTCCACGCGATCGGCGAGGGCGTCCTGCTGCTCGAGCTGCAGCAGCCGGAGGATCTCTCGATCCTGCTCGAATGGGAGGGCTTCGCGATCGACGGCGCCGTCGAGGGGCACCTGGGACTCGGGTTCGACCTCGCCCTCACCGCCGTCGCCACGGGTCGTCGAGAAGTCGCGGAGCTCCTCAGCACGGCACCCCGATCGGGGAGCGTCCTGCCTGCCGCCGCCGACGAGTACTTCGTCCTCGAGAGGCTGCCGCTCTCGGGCCCGGCGAGCATCGATGCGGGCTTCTCCGTCATCACGGTCGTCAACGGCCATGCCGAGATCGCCGGGCGTCCGCTGACGGCCGGCGACGTCCTGCTCGTCCCGGCCGAGGCTGGAGTGCTCGAGGCGGACGGCGACGGCGAGGTGCTGGTTGCGCGACCCCCGCGACCGTGAGCGCGCGAAGGTTCGGGAGAATCCGAGCGCTCTCCGCCCCCGGCTAGACTGGGAACCATGCCCGAACCGAAAGTCGCCAGTTTTCCGGCGATCCGCGGTGCGCTGAAGTTCTACCAGATCGCGTCGATCATCACCGGAGTCATGCTGCTCCTGCTGGTCGCCGAGATGGTGCTCAAGTACACGCCGATCCGACTCGAACTCTTCCTCGGCGGCTCCGGAGGCTTCCTCTGGTTCGCGCCCGTCGTCGAAGGCGCCGAGGGGCTGGTCTCGACCGGTGACGGTGCGAACCTGTCGCTGGGCATCCTCGTCGCACACGGCTGGTTCTACGTCGTGTACCTCTTCGCCTGCTTCCGCGTGTGGAGCCTGATGCGCTGGCCGTTCCTGCGCTTCATCTTGCTCGCGCTCGGCGGTGTCATCCCGCTGCTGTCGTTCTTCATGGAGGCGATCGTGGCGCGCGAGGTGAAGACCTATCTCGCCGGCCGCGAGAGCGCGGAGGCGTCATCCGGCCAGGTGCCTCAGACCTCAACCACGAAAGGTGTCCGGTGACCGAACAGACCGAGACCCAGCAGCGCCCCGCGCTCGTCGTCGACTTCGGCGCGCAGTACGCGCAGCTGATCGCGCGCCGAGTGCGGGAAGCGGGCGTCTACAGCGAGATCGTGCCGCACACGGCCACGGCCGAGGAGATCGCGGCCAAGAACCCGGTGGCCATCATCCTCTCCGGCGGACCGTCATCGGTGTACGAGGAGGGCGCACCGCGTCTCGACCCCGCGGTCTTCGACCTCGGCGTTCCGACCCTCGGCATCTGCTACGGCTTCCAGTTCATGGCGCAGACCCTGGGCGGCGAGGTCGCGAACACCGGCCTGCGCGAGTACGGGGCGACGGATGCCGTGATCACCGCTGACGGCGGAACGCTGCTCGGCGGTCAGCCGGTGGAGCAGAACGTCTGGATGAGCCACGGCGACCAGGTCGCCACCGCCCCCGAGGGCTTCGAGGTGCTCGCCACCACGAGCGCGACCAAGGTCGCCGCCTTCGCGAACGAGGAGCGTGGCTTCTACGGCGTGCAGTGGCACCCCGAGGTGAAGCACTCCGACCACGGTCAGGCGGTCATCGAGAACTTCCTCCACAAGGGCGCGGGCCTCGCGTCCGACTGGAACAGCGGCAACGTGATCGCCGAGCAGATCGAGCGCATCCGCGAGCAGGTCGGCGACGCCCGCGTGATCTCCGCCCTCTCCGGCGGTGTCGACTCGGCGGTCTCCACGGCCCTGGTGCACAAGGCGATCGGTGACCAGCTCACCGCGGTCTTCGTCGACCACGGGCTCCTTCGCAAGGGTGAGCGCGAGCAGGTCGAGAAGGACTATGTCGAGTCCACCGGCGTCCGTCTGATCACGGTCGACGCGGCCGACACGTTCCTCGGTCACCTCGAGGGCGTGACGGATCCCGAGGAGAAGCGCAAGATCATCGGGCGCGAGTTCATCCGCGCCTTCGAGAAGGTGCAGCTCGACCTCGTCGCCGAGGCGAAGGCCTCGGGCGGCGCTCCGGTGAAGTTCCTCGTGCAGGGCACGCTGTACCCCGACGTCGTCGAGTCCGGCGGCGGTGCAGGCACCGCGAACATCAAATCGCACCACAACGTGGGTGGACTTCCCGACGACCTCGACTTCGAACTGATCGAGCCGCTGCGCGCGCTCTTCAAGGACGAGGTCCGTGCGATCGGCCGTGAGCTCGGCATCCCCGAGGCGATCGTGGGCCGCCAGCCGTTCCCTGGTCCCGGGCTCGGCATCCGCATCATCGGCGAGGTCACGAAGGATCGTCTGGAGATCCTCCGCGAGGCCGACGCGATCGCCCGCGAAGAGCTCACCAAGGCGGGCCTCGACCAGGAAATCTGGCAGTGCCCCGTGGTGCTGCTCGCGGACGTCCGGTCGGTCGGCGTCCAGGGCGACGGTCGCACCTACGGTCACCCGATCGTGCTGCGTCCGGTGTCCAGCGAGGACGCGATGACCGCCGACTGGACCCGTCTGCCCTACGACGTGCTGTCGAAGATCTCGAACCGCATCACCAACAGCGTGCGCGACGTCAATCGCGTCGTCCTCGACGTGACCTCCAAGCCGCCGGGGACCATCGAGTGGGAGTGAGCGCTGTGCGCTGACTCCCTGTCGTACGCGAAGACCCCGTCTGGATTCCAGGCGGGGTCTTCGCGTCTGTCGGCCCGGCGCCGGGCCCACGCATCACTGCGAGATCGTGAGATTCGAGAAGAACGCCTCGGTCCCGATGTCGACGAACAGTCCGACCGCTCCGTCGATCGGTGCTGCCAGCAGACGCTCGACCCGGAGGACGGCTGTGCCGTCGACGCGAGCGGTGATGACGTCCTCGTCGATCCGCACGTTGAGAGTGATCCACTCGTCCGGTCCGATGTCCGCCGCGGCTTCATAGCCTTCATCCGGCCGCTGATCGCGCAGCGTGTCGAACGGCCACTCCGGATAGGCGAAGTACTGGATCGCCCGTCGGTCTCGCGGCGGTGGCGGGTCGGCTTTTCGTCCGTTCAGGGGACGGAGGTAGACGGACTGGAACGCGGAGGCGTCGGCGGAGGCGTGGAAGGCGATGCCGGCGAACGCGCGCGAGTCGAACGTCGTCTTCCTGTTGAGGCGAGACAGAATGTCGACCTCGATCGAACCGGTCCGAAGTGTGACGGGAAGCTCCACGTACGTGGGCTGGTCGACGTAGTCCACGCCGGGGATGCCCTGCGTGGTGATCTGATCGGTGAGCTCGACGCGCAACGCGTCTCGCCCCGCGACGGAAGCCGATCGTGCGGTCACTCCGCGCAGGGTGGATCCGTCCGGCAGCGTCTCGAGCGTCGCCGCGTACTCGCGACCCGCCGCCTTCGTCGTCTGCGATCGGCTCGCCAGGAACCGCGCGTGAGCGATCTCGGGGGAGGGGATCATGGCAGCACGACACCCTTGCCGCCGACCGCTCCCGCCTCCATGTCCTCGTGCGCGCGCACGATGTCATCGATCCGGTAGGTCCGACCGAGCGGGATCACGGCCTCGCCGGTGGCGACGGCGTCGAGGAACTCCTCCAGGGTCGCGGCTGAGAGGTCCGTCCCTTCGCCGGAGTATGCGGTGAGCCGGACGCCGTTGGGCAGCCAGTCCATGGGGTAGAAGTCCGGGATCGTCCAGTTGTCGGAGAGCATGCCGGTGAAGCACACGGTGCCGCCGGTGCGGACCGCCTGCAGGGTGTCCTTCATCACATCGACGCCGACGAGCTCGACGGCGCCGTCGACGCCCTCGGGGACGAGCTCTCGAATCTGCGCGGCGACCTCGCCGTCATCGATGAGGACGTGGTCGACCCCGACCGATCTGAGCTGCTCGACGGCCTCGGGACGGCGGGTGGTGGCGTAGACCGTGAGACCCTGCAGCTTCGCGAGGACGGCGATCGTGAGGCCGACGGAGGATGTGCCGCCACGGATGAGGACGGACTGCCCACGCTGCGCGTCCAGTCCGACGCGGAGGGATCCGGCGGCGGTCTGCAGCATCTCGGGCACCGCGCCCAGCTGTTCCCACGGCAGTTCGCTTCGGAACGGGATCACCTGATGAGCGGGGACGACGACATACTCGGCGTAGCCGCCGTCGAACTCGCGACCCATCCCGCCCATCATGGTCATCACGGTCTGCCCGGGTGCGAACTCGCCCGAGGGTGCGGCGACGACCACGCCTGTCGCTTCGATCCCGGGGATCCGGGGGAAGGAGCCCGAACTGCCGACGCCACGTCGGAAGTGGAGCTCGGACCGGTTGAGCCCGAACGCCTCGACCCGGATCAGCACCTGCCCCGCTGCTGCTTCGGGGCGGGGCACCTCGCGAATCCTGAGGACGTCCGGACCGCCTGGTTCTTCGACGAGGACGGCGCGCATCATGGTCATCCTCGTGCCTCCGCTCGTTCTGCATCCGCTCTCTCGATGACGGCCGCGATCGCGGCGAGATGCGCTGCCGCGTTCGGTCCCAGGACTTCGCGCAGCGCGGTGTCGATCGCGGGGTTGGTGGCGGTCAACGCCGTGCGTCCGGCGGTCGTGAGGAAGATCCGCGAGCTGCGACGGTCGTCGGGGTCGGATCGTCGTTCCACGAGTCCGTCGCTCTCCATCCGATCGATGAGCCGGCTCGCTCCACCCACGGTGATGACGAGGGAGTCGACGATGTCCTGAATGCGCACCCCGGCGTCGGTGTCGGCGAGTTCGAGAATGCCGTGTCGCGCGAGTGAGGCCGTATGCGGGATGGAGCGCACCGAGCGCTCCACGTCGTTCCAGAGTGCTGTCTCGAATCGGACGAGTCCGATGAAGTCGTCGCGCAGGTTGGCCATGCCAACAATCTAACACGGAAGATACTTACATGTAATTCTTATCGGAGAGGATGTTTGCGATTCACTCCATCTGATGTCGCCCGATATATTGAATCCGCGGGTTCGCTCGCCGACTGAGAGGAAGCAGCTCATGCGCATCACCCCTCGCGTCTGGATCGGCTTGGCGATCTACGTCGGCTATGTCCTCGTCATCTTCGTGGTGTCGAAATTGAGCGGGGTGGCGTATACCGACATCGGCAAGTCCGCCGACTTCACGTGGCGTGGTGCGGTGCTCGACCTCGCTGTCGGCGCGGTGCTGCTCGCGATCACGACGTGGCTCCTGGGGTGGTGGAAGCCTGCACTGTTCGAGCGCAAGCGCTCGCAGCACACGTGGCCGATCTTCGTCCCCGCGCTCATGCTCGTCGTCGCGGTCGTGAACCTCTCCAGCACCGACTGGTCGAAGTTCGACGCGTCGTTCCTCCTCTCGCTGCTCGCCCTCGGGGTCGCTGTCGGATTCTGCGAAGAGCTGCTGTCGCGGGGCCTCCTGCTGACCGCGTTCCGCTCCCGCCTTTCTGAGGTGTGGGTGTGGCTGCTCACCTCCGCACTCTTCGGCGGGATGCACATCATCAACGCCGCACTCGGCGCGCCCCTCGGAATCACCCTCGGACAGGTCGTCATCGCCGCGATGTCCGGTACCTGCTTCTACATCGTGCGGCGGGTCACGGGTTCGCTCATCTGGGCCATGGCTCTCCATGGAATCTGGGATGTCTCCGTCTTCGCGGTCGGCTTCGCACCCCTCGGAGGAGCATGGGCGAGCGTTCTCGGGCCGGTGATCGGCATTCTCGCAGTCGCTGTCGTCTACTGGGTCATCAAGGGAACCGACGAGAAGCCGGTGGCTTCGGCAGGGGCCACAGAATCCGCGCGGTGATAGACCTCAGCTAGAACCTTCGCCCGCCGGAGCGGCCGGGCGCTAGAACCTTCGCCCGCCGGAGCGGCCGGATGACCGGCTCCCACCGCCGGACGACCTGCCTCCGGAGCGGCTTCCCGAGCTGCCTCGCGAACGGCTCCCGCCGGATGACCACCCGCGGGATGAGGAGGACGATCCACCCCAACCCGAAGAGCTGCCGCCTCCGCCGCCGCTCCCGTTGCCGAACGCGCCGACGAGGGCACCGAACACGGCACCGCCGAGGACGAAGAACACCACGGCGCCGGGTTCGTCGCCCCCGAGGCTCAGACCGCTGACGAGTCCGAGCGCGCCGCCGCCGACCCCGCCGATCACAGCCTGCCCGCCACGGCCTTCATCGTCGGCGTACGCAGGCGAAGACGAGGGACTCGACCCGGAGGTGTCGCCCGCGCCGGACGAGTCGTACATGACGGGCTCGTCGGCAGCGGCCCGGGCCGGTCTCACGAACCGCCCCCTCTCGGGTGCGGTCGGCGCCGCGACCAGGGACTGCACCTGCTGTGCGGCGGTGAGAGCAGCCTTCGCGTGCAGATCCCCGTTCTCGGTCCCGGCGGCCTCGTGCGCCAGGGAGAGCTGTCGGAGAGCGGAGTTCAGGCGCATCAGAGGGAACGATCCGACCTCGCCGGGGCGCGCCTGCACCGACTTCTCCGCGGCTCGCACCGCTGCGGTGGCCTGCTCCAGCACTGAGCCCGCTCCAACGGACAGAGATTCACTCGGCTCACCCGACGGTGACGTCGCATCCCCATCCGTCGGCACCGGCGTCGTCGCTCCGGTGGGCGCCGACCGACGTGCGGCGAGCGCATCAGCCTGCGCGTCGACGGCGTCATGCAGGTCCTTCGCCTCCGCGAGGAGCCGCTCGATCTCGTGCACGGCCTGGGTCACTGCGCGGGGCTTCCGACTGTCGACGGCCTTCTGCAGAGCCTCGAGTTGCACGTCGGCCGCGCGCAGCCGCCTGTCGATCTCCTCGGCGTTGCCCGCGACGCCGACGAGATCGGCGGGCGGGAACGCTGCAGTGAGGGATGCGAGACCTTCGGCCGCGTCGCTCTGGAGGCGCGTGCTGTCCGCTCGCGCAGCCCTCAACCGGGAGAGGTTCTCCGACGCACCGTCGACGAGGGCGCGCAGCGAGGCGATTCGCTGAGTACGTGCGTCGAGATCCGCGTCGATCTGCGCGCACAGGCGGAGGATCTCGTCGGTCCACGACCGCGTCTCCTGGGGCGTGTCCTCCTCGGCATCCTGGAGTCTCTCCAGAAGCCGGAATCCCTGCTGCAGGCGCGTCTTGTTCTCGGCCAGCACGGCGGCGAACTCGGCTGTCGTCTCCTCGCCGAACTCGGCGGTCACGAAGCCGAGCTCCTGCTCGCTCGTGCGAATCGCCTCATCGGCCTGGACGAGTCGCTGTGCGGTGCGCTTCTTCTGCCCCTCGAGCGTCCGCAGCTCGGCGGCCAGGGCCGCGCGACGGCGCAGGAACACGACCAGGCGAGTGACGGCGAACACGAGCAGCGCGAGTGCGACGATGCCCAGCATCCATACCCACCACGGCCAGGAGGTCTCCGAGAACTCGTCTGCGACGTAGTCGATCCCGCCCGCCCAGTCGTCATCCGACAGATGGTCCGAACCCAGCCGATCCTCGATCTCGAGGATCCTCGACTCCGAGAGCGGGCCCGCCGCGACGCCGTCGCCGCCGTACTCGGCCGAGATCGCGAAGCCGCGACCCTCGGTCGCGATCGCGAGAAGGTACTGGTCGGCGGCGAGGTTGTTGAGCAGCGCGGTGTCGTCCGCCCAGGCGAGCGCATTGTCGGGACTCTCGAACTCGGGAACGAGGATGACGAACAGCTCGGGAAGGTCGGCGGCGGATGCCAGCTCGTCGAGCCGCACCTCGAGTCGCGCCTCCTCCGCGTCGCTGAGCACATCGGCGCGATCGCTGATGTGCCCCGGATCGAGCGGCGGCGGAGTCTCTGCCCGCGCGGCCGATCCGAAGACGAGTCCGGCCAGCAGGGGCAGCACCACCGCTGTCGTCGCGGTTCGCAGCATCCGGTTCCTCATCGCGCCCCCTCGCTCCGAATTCGGTTCCCGGACATCATGACACGGCTCTCATCGACCAGGCACGGACCGCCGCGGTCATGTCAGGTGCTTGAGCGCCTCTCGCCGCGACAGCCCACTGAGCTCGGCCCCGTGCGCGGCGACGAAGGCGCGCACCCACTCCGGATCGGTCTTCGCGTACTCGCGCAGCGCCCATCCGATCGCCTTGCGGATGAAGAACTCGGTGTCGTGGATGTTGGACTCGATCGCGATCGTCAGGAGCTCGCGGTCGGTGGCGGACTTTCTGCGCAGTTGCGAGATGATGCTCGCACGGCGGATCCACATGTCGTCGTCCCCTGTCCACAGCAGCATGAGCTGTGTCACCTCGAGAGGGTGTGCGGCGAGCACCTCGGTGACGCGGGCGGACACCTCGTCGACGTGATCCCACCAGGCTCCGGTGCGGATCATCTCCTCGTGGAGATCGAGCATGTCCAGCCGTGCGCGCAGCGGGCGCAGACCGATCACCGTCGTCGCGGCATAGCGCTCCTCGCGATGCGTCGCCTCGCGCCACAGGGTCGTCGCGATGGCTCGGAGCTCCTCCGGGTCGTCAGTGCCGCGGACGACCTGAGTGGTGAGACTGCGGGTGACCGGCATCGTCACTCCCAGAAACGGCATCGCCGACTTCATGTAGGCCTGCTGACCTGGAGCGATGGACGGATCGGCCGCCTCCCGCAGCGCCATGCAGATGCTGTCGACGAGGTCTGCGGCGGTCACGCAGCGAGTCTAGGCCGGGGCAGGGACACCTCTCCGAAACTTTTTTCGCGCTGATGTCGATCGCGGCCGTTCCCGTTCGACGTCTTCAATGAGAGGGTCGAATCACGATCCTGACATCAAGGAGAACATCATGAAGTACATGCTCATCATGCGGGCGACCGACGAGGCACTCGAGGCGTCGAAGGAGATCCCGTTCGAGGAGATGATCGAAGCCATGGGGCGCTACAACGAGTCGCTCATCAAGGCCGGTGTCATGGCCGGCGGCGACGGACTCACGGATGCCGCTGAGGGAGTCGTCGTCGACTTCGCGAGCGAGCCGCCGCTGGTCACCGACGGTCCCTACGGAGAGACGAAGGAGCTGTTCAACGGCTTCTGGATCCTCGAGGTCTCGTCGAAGGAAGAGGCCGTGGAGTGGGCGACCCGCTGCCCGCTCGGACCCGGCTCGAAGCTCGAGATCCGCCGCATCCACGGCGTCGAAGACTTCCCGCAGGACAACGAATGGGTCCAGAAGGAGAAGCAGTGGATCGAGGATGCCGCGGCTGCGGCATCCGAGAACTGAGCGCTGCGGAATCCGGCCATGGACCCGCAGGCGACGGCGCGCTCCGTTCCCGATGAGGGGGCGCGGCGCGCCGTCGATGCGGTGTGGCGCATCGAGTCCGCGAAGATCGTCGCGACGTTGACGCGCATGGTCGGCGACTTCGGCCTGGCCGAGGACCTCGCGCAGGATGCCCTGATCGACGCGCTGAGGCAGTGGCCGGTCGACGGTGTGCCGCGCAACGGCGCCGCCTGGCTGACGGCGGTCGCCAAGCGCAAGGCCATCGACGTCTGGCGCCGTCAGGAGCGTCTCGACGACCGGATCGCGGTGCTCGCCCATGATCTCGAACGCGAGCAGGCGGAGGGCACCGATGCCGTGCCGTGGGATCCGGATGCCGTGGACGACGACGTCCTGCGCCTGATCTTCATCGCCTGCCATCCGGTGCTCTCACGCGAGGCGCAGGTGGCGCTGACGCTCCGCGTGGTCGCCGGGCTCTCGAGCGAGGAGATCGCCAGGGCGTTCCTCGTGCCGACGGCGACCGTCCAGCAGCGGATCGTGCGCGCGAAGAAGACGCTCGCCGCGGCACACGTCGAGTTCGAGATGCCGTCGAAGAACGAGCATGCCGCGCGTCTCGGAGCAATACTCGGGGTCGTCTATCTCGTCTTCAACGAGGGGCACGCGGCCAGCAGTGGATCCGACTGGATGCGACCGGAGCTCGGGGCCGAGGCGATCCGGTTGGCGAGGGTGCTCGCCGCTCTGATGCCCCGTGAGCGCGACGTCCACAGTCTGCTCGCACTCATGGAGCTCACCGCGGCGCGGTTCCCTGCGCGGGTCGACGCCAAGGGCGACCCGGTGCTGCTGGGCGACCAGGACCGGACGCGCTGGGATCGCGGGTCGATCGCTCGGGGCAGGGCGGCGCTCGCCACCGCCGATGCGCTCGGCGGCGGGCGTAGCGCCTATGGACTTCAGGCGGCGATCGCGGAGTGTCATGCCCTCGCGGCGTCGGTCGAGGAGACCGACTGGGAGCGCATCGTGATCCTGTACGAGGCGCTCGGCCGGATCGCGCCCTCACCGATCGTCGAGCTCAACAGGGCGGCGGCGGTAGCGATGGCGACGGGACCGGCATCCGCACTGCGGATCATCGACGCCCTGGGGGAGTCGGGCGCACTGCCTGGATACCACCTGCTCCCGGCGACCCGCGGTGAGATGCTCCTCCGCTTGGGGCGTGAGGAGGAGGCGCGGAGCGAGTTCGCTGCGGCCGCCGCGCTCGCCGGCAACGATCGTGAGCGCGCGCTGCTCGAAGCGAAGGCGGCGGTGCGCTGACCCTCTCAGCGAGGCGCCCAGGCCGGGGTACGCCAGTGGTGCAGCGGGGACTGCTCAGTCGGCGTCTGCCGAGAAGACGGGGCTGAGGAAGCGGCGCTCGTAACGGCGGATGCACTGGGTTCTGCGCGCCAACTCGAACGCCTCTACGCGCTCGGGGTCGGTCTGCGAGGCCGTGCGGTAGATCTCGTACTCGGCGAAGGAAGGGAAAGTGAACAGCGCGAACGCTTCGTCGCTGTCGCCTTCGCTGGGCATGAAGTAGCCGTGGTGGGTTCCTCCGTGCTTCGTCACCAGTCGGATCCAGGCGCGACCGTACTCGGTGAAGTCGTCGAGCTTGTCCGGATCGATCTCGTAGCGCAGGTGAACCGTGATCATGTCGTCTCATCCTCGCGGGGTGTGGAGTTTGATGCTCGTCAGCCGATGCGGTTGCCAGTGCTCGTCGATCGTCGAGAGTGCGTCGATCACGTTGCGAGCATCGTCTGCCATGTGCCCAGAGTAGCTGCGTGCGCATCGTCATCGCGGGCCGACGGGTGGCTTGTGATCCGCGCGGCCGCGATCGATCCGGGCTGCGGGGCACGGCGATCGCCTTCACCGCATACCCGACTTCTCCAGACACGCGAAAAGCCCGTCCCCTTCGTAGACCGGAGTCTTCGAAGGGGACGGGCGGTTGCCGTGGATGACGGCTCAGTCGTTGACGCGGCTGCCGCGACCCACGATCAGACCGTAGATCAGCAGGACGATGATCGAGCCGCCGATCGCCAGGAGCCAGCTGGAGAGGTCGAAGAAGCTGTCGACGCCCACGCCGAATATGACGCTGCCGAGCCACCCGCCGAGGATCGCACCGACCACGCCGAGGATCAGTGTCACGATCCAGCCGCCGCCCTGCTTACCGGGGAGGATCAGCTTGGCGATGGCACCGGCGATGAGACCGAGAAGAAGGAATCCGAGAAAGCCCATGTTCAGCTCCTTTGTGTGGTGAGCCCTGGGGTGCCGGGGCTCGTGATGACCACTGTCGCGCCAGGTCCCGCCGCCGACCAACCCCCTTGCGCAGAGGTGCCCGGATGTGGCAAGAAGCCCGCCTCCTCGGAAGGAGACGGGCCTCTCGGTGATGAGCTGACGGGGTCAGTTGTTCCCGCGCACGATCGCGATGATGCGGAGGATCTCGACGTAGAGCCAGACCACGGTGACCATGATGCCGAAGGCGCCGAGCCAGCCGTACTTGCGGGGAGCGCCGTTGCGCACACCCTGCTGGATCTGATCGAAGTCGAGGACCAGCGAGTACGCGGCCATCAGCACGACGAGCACGCCGATGATCGCACCGAGCGGGATGCCCATGATCTCGATCTGCCCTCGCAGACCGAAGGGGTTGTCGGTGACGCCGGTCCACATCAGGACGACGTTGAGGAGCGAGAAGACCAGGTAGCCGACCATCGCGATCATGAAGATCTTGGTCGCCCGCTTCGACGCACGGATCTTCCCGCTCGCGAAGAGTGCCAGGGTCACACCGACCACCGAGAGGGTCGCGAGGGTGGCCTGGAAGACGATGCCCGGGTAGAGCACCTCGAAGAACGCCGAGATGCCGCCGATGAAGAGACCCTCGAAGGCCGCGTAGGCGAAGATCAGTGCGGGGCGCACCTTCTTGCGCGAGGTGAAGGTGATGACGAGGGCCAGCACGAAGCCGCCCAGTGCGCCCACGATCCACGGCAGCATGTTGATGGTCGAGTCGGCGTACGGGTCGATCCGGGTGGAGAGACCACCCAGCGTGACGACCCATCCGACGACAGCGGCGACCACGAGGATGCCGAAGAGTCCGGCGGTCTTCCAGACCGTGTCCTCGACGCTCATCCGGTCGGTCTCGATGGCGCCCGCCGGGGGAGCGGCGTACATTCCCTCGAGCTGGGCGTTCGTCGCAGCGTCGATGCTCGCGTGCTGGAACGATGCGGCCTGTGCCCCCTGAGCGCCCTGCGGAGCTCCCGGGTAGGTCGCGACGTTACGCGGATCCTGCTGCTGGAACGCCGGATTGTTGAAAGCGAAATTGCTCATGGTGGGCCTCACTCCAAAGGGGTCGTAGGTCGCTTTCCTCCACGATACCCGGCTCCTCCGACACGCGGGGTGTCCTACGCTGAGAGCGTGCCCAGGAAATCCCCCCTCGTCATCGGGCATCGCGGTGCCCCCGGCTATCGACCCGAGCACAGCCGCTCGTCGTACGAACTCGCGTTCGCGATGGGCGTCGACGCGGTCGAGCCCGACGTCGTCGCCACCGGGGACGGCGTGCTCGTCGTTCGGCACGAGAACGAGATCTCGGGCACGACCGACGTGGCGGAGCATCCGGAGTTCGCCGATCGCAAGACGACCAAGCGTGTCGACGGCGAGGCCATCACCGGGTGGTTCACAGAGGACTTCACCTGGGCCGAGCTCGCCACGCTCCGATGCCGCGAGCGCCTGCCCAAGGTGCGGCCGTCGAGCGCGAGCTTCGACGGCGGCCAGCCGATCCTGCGTCTCACCGATCTGCTCGACCTCGTCCGCGCGGCATCCGTCGAGCACGGACGTGAGATCGGCGTTGTTCTCGAGGTGAAGCACGCCACCTACTTCGCGTCGATCGGCATCGATCTGGTGCCGCTCATCGACCGCGACCTGAGAGCCGCGGGCTGGGCCGACGGCGAGCTGCCGTTGATCGTCGAGAGCTTCGAGTCGACGGTGCTGGGCCGGCTCCGTGAGCGCGGCATCCGCGCCTCGTACATCTATCTCATCGAGGCATCAGGGCGCCCGTACGATCTGGCCGTGGCGCAGGGGCGCCACGCGCTGTCGTACCGGGCGACCGTCGCGCCCCGGGGGCTGGACGGGCTGGTCGGCAGCGTCGACGGCGTGAGCGTGGATCGGAAGATGCTGCTGGCGCGTGGGAACACGATCGTCGAGGATGCCCACGCTCGCGGTCTGAAGGTCTTCACCTGGACCTGTCGACCGGAGAACGCGTTCCTCGCCGCGGACTTCCGCGGCGCGGGGGACAAGGGCGACTTCGGGGACTACGAATCGGAATGGCGGGTCATCGCCGACACGGGAGTGGACGGGGTGTTCGTCGACCACCCCGATCTGGGCGTGGGCTTCTTCCGGAGCTGAGCCGTCAGAGTGGACCGAGGACGCTGGTCACATCGGCCTCCAACCGAAGCACACGCAGCGGTTCGAGGATCTCGCGCTCCTCGAACCGGAAGTGCGACTCCATGATCGCTCCGATGCCGTCGAGGTGCCGTTCGATCGCATCTCGGTTCTCACCGCTCTCGACCGCGCGGCGCAGCTCGGCCAGCAGGTGCGTCAGCATCGAGTGATCCTGCATGAGCTTGTCGATCGCCCCGGAGAGCTCGGGCCTCTCGGTGCGCAGCGCGGGGAACAGCGCACGGTCCTCGCCACGGTGATGGCGATCGGCATCCATCCCGATCACCCTAGCGGCGTGACCGGCTCAGCGCTGGGCGAAGGCGCCGGTACGGGTCGAGACGATCTCCTTGCCGAGCGGCATGAGCGACACCGGGATCAGCTTGAAGTCGGCGATGCCCATCGGGATGCCGATGATCGTGATGCACAGCGCGACGCCCGAGACGATGTGACCGATCGCCAGCCACCATCCGGCCAGAACCACCCAGATGACGTTGCCGATCGCGGACCCTACTCCCGATGTCGGCTTCGCGACCACCTCGCGGCCGAAGGGCCAGATCGCGTAGCCCGCGATGCGGAACGAGGCGATCGCCCAAGGGATGGTGACGATCGGGATGCACAGCAGGATGCCGGCGAGCATGTAGCCGAGCCAGAGGCCGAGCCCGGCGAAGATCACCCAGATGATGTTCAAGATCGTGCGCATGCCCCGATTGTCGCATCGACACGCTGCGATCCCGCCGAGCGCGTGATCGCCACCTGCCGTTCACTTGGCGGACACCGTCCGGGCGGCATCCGTCCACCCGCCGCCGCTGGTCTGGGGAGGACACCCGTCTTCCCCCTCCAGGAGCCCCCATGCCCCGCCTGCACTCCGCGGCGGCGATCACGACGGTCTGCGCGCTCAGCGCCGCCGCCCTGCTCGCCGTGCCGCTGTCCGCCACCGCCGCCGAACCCGGCATCCGCATCAACGAGGTCGAGTCGAACGGAGGGACGCCGGGCGACTGGATCGAGTTCCTCAACACCTCGTCCGCCGAGGTCGATCTCAGCGGCTTCGTCGTCAAGGACAACAAGGACGACAGCACCTACACGATCCCGTCGGGGACGGTCGTCGCCCCCGGCGCCTTCCTCGTGATCGATGAGCTCTCCGGCGGCGCCGGGGACTTCGACTTCGGCCTCGGCAAGGAGGATCAGGTCCGTCTCCTCACGCCCGACGGCGTCCTGATCGATGAGACCTCGTGGACTGCTCACGCTCCGCAGACCTGGGGTGTGCGCGAGGTCGACGGCGTCGCCTCCTGGGCGGAGACGTCGGAGGCCACCAAGGGGACGGCGAACGTCTTCGTGTCGGAGCAGCCGACCGGCGGCTCGATCGCGATCAACGAGGTGGACTCGCAGCCCGCCGACTGGGTCGAGTTCCACAACGCCGGGGACGCGGCCCTCGACATCTCCGGGTACGAGATCCGCGACAACTCCGACGATCACCGCTGGCAGTTCCTGCCGGGGACGTCGATCGCGGCCGGTGCCTTCCTCGTCGTGGACGAGGCCTCGATCGGCCTGGTCGCCGGCGTCGAGACCGCGTTCCGCGACCCGATCGGCATCGGCAGCGCCGACCGCATCCGTCTGTTCGACGCCGACGGCGTGATGATCGACGACACGCTGCCCTGGAGCGGACACGCGGCGATCGACGGCGACGCCGGTGCGGCGACGCTCGCCCGCTGCCCCGACGGGCAGGGAGCGTTCGTGCTCGCGCATCCGACCCCCGGGGCGGCCAACAGCTGCGTCACACCGGACGTCGCCATCAACGAGATCGAGTCCAACGGCGACACGACCGACTGGGTCGAGGTCGTCAACACCGGCACCACCCCCGTGGACATCTCCGGCTGGTCGGTCATGGACAACGACCCTGTCGGTCACGCGTCCGAGACGACGCCGCTGCCCGCCGGTACGACTCTCGAACCCGGCGCCTACCGAGTGTTCGACCAGCCCACCGACTTCGTGTTCGGTCTGGGAGGCGGCGACACCGTGACCCTCCGGGACGCGAACGGGAACGTCGTCGACGAGCACGTGTACGCGGCGCACGCGGCGGGCGTCCTCGCGCGCTGCGAAGACGGCACCGGCGACTTCGTCGACATCGCGGTGTCCACCAAGGGCCTTCGCAACGCCTGCGGCAACCCCGTCCGCCTCAACGAGGTCGAGTCCGACGGCGGATCGCCCGACGACTGGATCGAACTGGTCAACCCCACGACGGATGCTCTCGACGTCTCGGGCGTCATCGTGAAGGACGACGACGACACGCACTCCTATGCGATCCCTGCCGGGACGGTCATCGTCGCCGGCGGCTACCTCGTGATCGAGCGCGATCAGCTCGGCTTCGGGCTCGGCGGAGGCGACGCCGTTCGCCTCTTCGATGGCGACCTGCTGATCGACTCGACGACGTGGGGGGAGGGCCACGCCGCCACCACCTGGGGGCGCTGCCCCGACGCCACCGGCGCCTTCGCCGCGACGGCGGAGAGCACGAAGGGCTCGGCGAACGTCTGCGCCGGCGAGATCATCGTCTCACCGTGGCCCGGTTCCGCCGAGGTCGCGGTGCTCGACAGCGTGCCGACCTTCCTGGAGGACTCCTCGGGGCTCGATGTGCAGGAGACGGCCGACGGAGCCTTCCTCTGGGCGGTCGACAACGGCGAGGGGCGGATCTGGAAGCTCGAGGCGCATGCCGACGGCACCGTGTCGAAGATCGCGGGCTGGGAGTCGGGCAAGCGCGTGCGGTTCCAGAAGGACGCGGCGAACCCTGGCGCGGCGGGGCCCGACACCGAGGGCATCACGGTCGACGGTGAAGGGCTCGTCTACGTGGCGTCCGAGCGCGACAACAGCGCGAAGGGCGTCAACCAGAACCTCATCCTGCAGGTCGACCCGGAGGCGTCTGCCGGTGACCTCATCGCACAGCAGGAGTGGGACCTGACGGCGCTCCTCCCCGCGGTCGGCGCCAATCTCGGCATCGAGGCGGTGCAGTGGGTGCCGGACACGGCTCTCGAGGGCGCGCTCTTCGACGTCAACACGGGTGCTCCGTACTCCGCATCCGGCTACGCCGGTCACGGCGACGGTCTGTTCTTCGTGGCGGTCGAGGACAACGGGCACGTGTACGCCTTCGCGCTCGGTGCGGACGGCGTCCCGACGCTCGTGTCGGAGGTCGCCCCAGGCCTCGCGGGCGTGATGGCGCTCGACTACGACAGCGTGCTCGATGTGCTGTGGGCGGTCTGCGACGACGGCTGCCAGGGGCGCTCGGCGCAGATCACGCTGAACGGCACCGCCACGCCGGGTCTCGCGCACTTCGCCCGTCCCGCGGGCATGCCTGACATCAACAACGAGGGCTTCGCCACGGCCCCGGCGACGCTCGCGGTGGACGGCGAACGTCCCGTCTGGTGGTTCGCCGACGGCTTCGCCTCGGAGTCGCTGCGCACAGGGACGCTGCCCGCGGCCGTCACGGAGACTCCTGGCGAGGGCACGGGAGAGCAGCCTGGTGTCGAGGCGCCGGGAACGATCGATCCGTCTGCGAACGACGGATCGGGAAGCACTCAGGGCGCGCTGGCGGCGACCGGTGCCGAGATCCCGGCCATCGCCGTGCTCCTCGCCGTCGCGCTGCTGATCGCGGGTCTTCTCGTGGTGAGGCGCCGCGCGGCGCGCTGACGTCGCCACACGGAGGCGGGCGGGGGAGCGATCCCTCGCCCGCCTCCGTCTCCTGCGCGGGCTGCAGGGTCTCCGCGTCGTCGATGACAGACTGTCCGCATGACCGGAATCGTCGTCGACAGCGTCAGCAGATCGTTCGGGCAGGTGCACGCCGTGCAGCGCGCGACCCTCCACGCGGCACCGGGTCGGGTCACCGGACTGGTCGGCCCGAACGGCGCGGGCAAGACCACGCTGCTCCTCATGCTCGCCTCACTGCTCGCTCCTGACAGCGGCTCCATCCGGATCGCCGGGGTCGACCCCTCCTCCGATCCGCTCGCCGCCAGGCGACTGCTCGGGTGGATGCCGGATTCGCTCGGCGCCTGGCCCTCTCTCACCGCACGCGAGACGATCCACACGACAGCGCGGCTCTACGGGATGCCCTCGCAGGCGGCATCCGCTCGGGCGAGCCAGCTCCTCGACCTCGTCGGACTCGCCGGTCTCGCCGATTCGCCGGCGAAGGTGCTCTCGCGCGGGCAGAAGCAGAAACTTGGACTCGCCAGGGCGCTCGTGCACGACCCGCAGGTGCTGCTGCTCGACGAGCCGGCATCGGGTCTGGATCCCGAGGCTCGCGTGCAGCTGCGGGTGCTGCTCCGTCAGCTCGCGGCTCAGGGGCGGACGATCCTGATCTCGAGCCACATCCTCTCCGAGCTCGAGGAGGTGATCGACGATGCCGTGTTCCTCGTGTCGGGAACGGTGATCGACGCGGTTCCCGCTCAAGCCACGGTGCGCGCGTGGCGGATACGGCTCGTCGGGGCGTCGGACGCCCGGCAGAACGCGGACGCCTGGCAGATCGCATCCGTGCTCGGCATCCCGCCCGAGACTCTCGGCGTCGACCGCGGCACGGTCATCGTCGGCTTCGTCGGAGAGGACGCCGCCGCCGATGCGCTGCGCGCCCTCATCGGCGCCGGCCTCGCCGTCTCGGAGTACGCGCCGGCGCAGAGCGCCCTGGAGCACACCTTCCTCCAGCTGCATCCGGGGAACGCCCCGATCGGAGGCGCGTCATGAACCTCTCGAACATCGGGATCATCGCCCGGCTCGAACTGACCCAGCGCCTGCGCAGCGTGGGCTGGTACGTGCTGCTCGGAGTGTTCGCTCTCGTACTCGTCGGCGTGACGGCCCTCGCGTTCGCGGTGTTCTCCGGCGGCGACACCGTCGGCGCCGGGGTCTATTCGGTCGTCGTGAACATGGTGCTGCTGCTCGTCATCCTCCTGTCGCCCACTCTCAGCGGCAACGCGATCAACGGGGATCGGGATGCTGCGACGCTGGCGGCCGTGCAGGTCACGAGCGCGTCGACCGGCGACATCATGCTGGGCAAGCTCGTCGCGGCGGTCGCGAGCGGCGGAGCGTTCCTCGTCGTCGCGCTGCCGTTCCTGGCCGGATCTCTGCTCGGAGGAGGGGCGAGCCCGCTCGTGCTCCTCGTGTCGCTGCTCGTGCTCGCGGTCGAGATCGTCATCGTCGCCGCGATCGGTGTGGGTCTGAGCGGACTCATCGCCCGCCCGCTCTTCTCGGTCGCCACGACGTATCTCGCCGTCGCCGCGCTCGCGATCGGCTCGCTGATCGTGTTCGGGCTCGGCGGCATGGCGATCCGCAGCGAGGCCACGAGCTATTCACGGCCCTACGACTACGACACGGGACAGCCCGACTGCGAGCGGTGGGAGACGTACACCCAGGAAGTGCCGCGCTTCGATCTCGTCTGGTGGGTCCTCGCCGCGAACCCCTTCGTCGTGCTCGCCGACGCGACGCCCACCGAGTACTCCGAGAGCGGCTATCCCGTCGATCTGTTCGGGCAGATCAAGTACGGCGTGCGGTCGGCCCAGCAGTCGCCGCTCGAGCAGCGCTACGACGCGTGTGAAGACTCCTCTGGCTACTCCTCGAACGCCCGGGAGGTGATCGACTCCTCGGTGCCGAGCTGGTTCGTCGGCCTCGGGGTCCAGGTGGTCATCGCAGGTTCCTTGTTCGCGGGAGCGTGGGGCCGCACGCGGACCCCGGCGCGGCGGCTGCCGCCGGGTACGCGGATCGGCTGACCCCTCGGCATCCGCCGCCGGCCTGCGCCGCTAGAGTTCCTCCATGGACCGGCCGACGGATGGCGCGAGGCCTCGCGCACGAGGGATCATCGCCGTCGTCACAGTGGTCGCACTGCTCGCCACCGGATTCGGTCTGTCTCTCGCGATCGGCGACGCTCTCGGCATCAGCACGCAGCCGGCGCAGCGGATGGGCGGGACCGCTGCTGCCGTGGTCGAGGCGGCGGCGCCGGTCCCCGCGCCGCGGATCATGCTCGCGGAACAGCCGTCGGATGCGCGTCTGACGGCGGCAGCCGACGATCTCGCCGACGCACTCGACGGCGTGGGGACGCAGGGGGAGATCGCGCTCCGACTCGTCGTCGGAGACGGAGCGGATGCCGGTGACGACTCTTTCGCCTTGAGCGAGGACACCTCGGGACTGCTCATCGATGCCGCCGGGCCGATCGGCGCGGCCAGGGGCGTCTACGAGCTCGCCGATGCCGTGCGTCAGGGGCGGGATGTGCGCGACGGCATCGGAGCGCACCCGGCGTCGCGGCTCGGGCTGAGGATGACCGATCTCGGTGCGGTGGGCGTCGTCGCCGACCCCGAGGAGTGGCGAGACGGCACCGACTATTCGCACGCCTCGAAGGCCTTCGCCGCCGTGCTCACGGCCGACCCGCCGTACATCGACGAGGAGGCACTCGCCGACGCGTATCAGGATTTCGATGACTACCTGCGTCGCGTCGTCTCCGACGGCTACAACGCGATCGCGTTCCCCGGACTGGTCGAGTTCCTCACGTTCGGGGACGCCGGTGTGTATCCCGAGGGCGATGGACACATCGCGAAGGCGCTGGCGCTGCGCGAGGCGTTCACCCCGTTCTGGAATCGTGCCGAAGAACTCGGCGTGCGGATCTTCCTCCGCACGGACATGCTGACCCTCACCGAGCCGCTGGAGGCCTACCTCACCGAGCGCTTCGGGTCGCTCGACACCGAGAACCCCGAGCTGTGGGACGTGTACGCCGCCGCGATCGATGAGCTGTACGCCGCAGCGCCCGCGCTCGACGGCGTGCTCATCCGCATCGGCGAGGCCGGGCGCGTCTACGACGTCGAGGGCTGGGACTATTACTCCTCGCTGGCGGTGACCACACCGGACGCCGTGCGGTCGATGCTCACCACACTGAGCGACCAGGCCGAGCGCGCCGATCGCGAGCTGATCTTCCGCACCTGGAGCGTCGGGGTGGGAGCCGTCGGCGACATGCACACCAATTCCGCGTCCTACGAGGCGGTGCTCTCCGGCATCGATTCCCCGGCGCTGATCGTCTCGACGAAGTACACGCTCGGCGACTTCTACAGCTGGCTGCCGCTCAACGACACCCTGCTGCAGGGGGAGCAGCGGCGCATCGTCGAGTTCCAGAGCAGGCGCGAGTTCGAGAACAACGGAGCGTTCCCGAACGACCTCGGTGCCGAGTACGCCTGGGCGCTGCAGACGCTGCTGGCGGGCAACGATCGCATCGAGGGGATCTGGTCGTGGGCGCAGGACGGCGGGCCCTGGCGTGCGGGGCCCATGATCCTCTACGGCAAGGCCGGCTTCTGGCAGCTCGCCGACCTCAACTCGCAACTGGCCGTGCGTCTCGCGATGACGCCGGACGCCGACCCCGCGGTGATCACCGAGGACTGGATCCGCGAGTGGTTCTCCGACGACCCCGCGACCGTCGAGGGGATCGCGGCGGCCATGTCGCTGTCGCGCACGGCGATCGAACAGGGCCTCTACATCGCCCCGTACGCGGAGCAGCGGGTCGCGGCGATCGGCCTGGAGCCGCCGCCCATGATGTGGATCTTCGAGTGGGACATCCTCACCGGCGACTCGGCGGCGCTCGATGTGATCTACGCGATCGTGAAGGACGATCTCGATGCCGCTGTGGACGGCGGGGCTGCGGCGATCGCCGCCGTCGACGAGATGCAGACCCTGGTCGAGGCGACGGATGCCGGGACCTGGCGCGACCCTGAGCTCCGAGACATGATGCTCGGAGCGCTCGCCTACGAGCACGACGTGCTGAGGCTGCTGGGCGACTACCGTGCGATGGTGCTCGCTCAGGCGCAGTGGCACGACACCCTGTCTGCGGAGTCCTACGCCGCGTGGCAGACCGCGAGGACCGCGTTCAGCGGGAGCGCCGCCGGACATCTGCGCACGTACCAGGGAGACGTCGACCACCCGGCCTTCAACCTCACCGCGGCCCAACTCGGAGTCGAGCGTGCGGATCGCGACCTCGCGATGTCCTGGTGGGCACGTGCATTGCTCCTCGGCGTCGTCGGCTGGCTCGCCCTCGGTGCGCTCGGGTCGAGAGCCGTCCGGACCCGTACGCGGGTGCCTCTTGCGTTGCGGTCGCTCGGCCGCGCGGCCGCTGCGACGTGGACGGCAGCCACCAGGCCGTGGCGAGCGGGGGAGGGCCTCGCCGATCCGGCCGCGCGAGCGCTCGTGGTCGCCGTGCCTGCGGCGATGCTCGTGGCGACGCGGTTCGTGCAGACGTCGGCCCTCTCCTGGACGCATCCCCTCCTCACGCTCGGCGCCTGGGGACTGTTCGTAACTCTGGTGCTGCTGCTCGCGCGCCGCCTGTCGCCGTGGCCGTTCCTCGCCGCCGTCGGCGGGGTCGTCGTGCTCCGATGCGCCCTCGCGCTGTTCGCGCTCTCGTTCAGCGGCCCCGGCGGATATTGGTTCGCGTTCTGGACCGACCCGGTTCGGCGCTCCGTCTACGTGACGGTGGCGGTGGCCCTGTTCCTCTGGCTGTTCGTCGCGGCGGGCTGGGCGCTCGCGATCAGTCTCGGCCGGCGCCGGGCGACGGGCTTCGTGATCGCGGGAATCGGCGCCGCGCTCGCCGCGCCCGCGGCGTTCATCGCTGTCGTGGGGCTGGAGTCGGCGCTGACGCTGTGGAACGACGAACTCGGTCTGCTGCCCTGGGGGCTGTCCCGGATCCTCGGGATCACCGTCTACCTCGACATCCCCGCCGACACGGCCGCCGTCGCCGCCGGGGCCGGGGTGGCGCTCCTCGCGATCGGACTCGTCCTCGCGATACCCGGACGTCGCCGCGGGGCCGGGCTGCCTCCGGCATCCGGTGTCGGTGCCGCCGCCTAGACTCGTAAGGCCATGACCGAAGCCCCTCTCATCGTTCCCCCGACCGCCGGCCCCCAGGGGCAGGACGACCTTCTCGCGGGTCTCAACCCCCAGCAGCTCGAAGCCGTCACGTACCGCGGCCCGGCGCTGCTCATCGTCGCGGGCGCGGGGTCGGGCAAGACGAGCGTGCTCACCCGGCGCATCGCCTCGCTGCTGCGGGCGCGCGAGGCGTGGCCGAGCCAGATCCTCGCGATCACGTTCACGAACAAGGCCGCGGGCGAGATGCGTGAACGCGTCGAGGCGATCGTCGGCGATGCGGCGCGCGGTATGTGGATATCGACGTTCCATTCCGCGTGCGTGCGCATCCTCCGACGCGAGGCGGAGCAGTTCGGCTTCACGAAGTCGTTCACCATCTACGACTCCGGTGACTCGCGAGCGCTCATCAAGCGGCTGGTGAAGGAGCACGAGGCCGACGCCTACGGTCTCACGCCGGCATCCGTCCAGTCCCGGATCTCGAAGCTCAAGAACGAGCTGTCGGATGCCGAGGGCTATGCCCGTCAGGCCAACATGACGGACCCCGCCGAGCGCATCTTCGTCGAGCTCTTCGCCGACTACCAGCGGCAGCTGCAGAAGGCGAACGCCTTCGACTTCGACGACCTCATCGGCCAGACCGTCTACCTCTTCCGGGCGTTCCCGCAGGTCGCCGACACGTACCGCCGCCGATTCCGGCACATCCTCGTCGACGAGTACCAGGACACCAACCACGCGCAGTACGCGCTCATCCACGAGCTCACACGACCCGTGTCCGGCGACACGCCGGATCCGTATGCCTCGAACGGCATGATGATCTTCGAGCCGGAGACGACGCCCGAGCTCGACGGCGCCTCGCTCACCGTCGTCGGCGACTCCGATCAGTCGATCTACGCCTTCCGCGGCGCGGACATCCGCAACATCAGCGAGTTCGAGCGCGACTTTCCCGGGGCCCGTGTGGTGCTCCTCGAGCAGAACTATCGGTCGACGCAGAACATCCTGTCCGCGGCCAACTCCGTCATCGGCAACAACTTCGACCGCAAGGACAAGAAGCTCTGGAGCGACAAGGGCGACGGCGACAAGATCATCGGCTTCACGGGGTACTCGCAGCACGACGAGGCCCAGTTCGTGGCGGACGAGGTCGAGTCGCTCCGTCGTGCGGGCTACCCGTACTCCGAGATGGCCGTGTTCTACCGCACCAACTCGCAGTCGCGCGCGCTCGAAGAGATCTTCATCCGCTCGGCCGTGCCCTACAAGATCATGGGCGGCACGAAGTTCTACGAGCGCGCCGAGATCAAGGACGCTCTGGCGTACCTCGTCGCCGTCGCCAACCCCGCCGACGAGATGGCCCTGCGCCGCATCCTGAACAAGCCTCGTCGAGGCATCGGCGACGTCACGGAGACGGCCATCGCCCGCTTCGCCGAGGAGCACGGCATCACCTTCCGTCAGGCGCTGATGGTGCCGGGGCAGCTCGGTGTCGGGCCGAAGATCCAAGCGGCCATCGCGCAGCTCGATGCGGTCCTCGTGCAGGCGACCGAGATCATGCTCCCCGCCTCCGGCGAGGTACCGGCGCCGACCAGCGTCGCCGAGGGGCTGAGCACTCTGCTCTCCGGCAGCGGATACCTCGACGCGCTGCGCGCGAGCCGTGATCCGCAGGACGAGGCGCGGGTCGAGAACCTCGACGAGTTCGTCGCCGTCGCCCGCGACTTCGCCCGCAACAACCCGGAGGGAACGATCGTCGACTTCCTCACCGAGGTCGCCCTGGTCTCCGATGCCGACGACCTCGACGACGAGTCCGGCTCGGTCTCGATGATGACGATGCACACCGCCAAGGGCCTCGAGTACGACGCCGTGTTCGTGACCGGTGTCGAGGAGGATCTGATCCCGCACCGGATCTCGGCGAACGAGCCCGGTGGCCCGCAGGAGGAGCGACGACTCTTCTACGTCGGCATCACCCGCGCGCGCAAGCGTCTCCATCTCTCTCTGGCGATGACCCGAGCACAGTTCGGCGAGGTCTCGGTCGCGATGCCCAGCCGGTTCCTGCAGGAGATCCCCGCCGGTCTCATCGACTGGCGGCAGTCGCCCGGCGATGTCAACTCGCGCGGTGGAATGCAGTCGCGAGCGCTCAACGCGCGTCGCGCAGGCGGCTCCGGGAGCTCGGGGTCGAACGACCGTTTCGCGGTGAAGGCGCTTCCCGGTCGCGATTCGCTCAAGCCCCTCTCCACCGCGATGGACAAGTTCCCGAACCGCGTCACGGCCAAGATGCGCGACAACGGTGACCTCGAACTGGCCGCGGGCGACCGTATCCGTCATTCCGATTTCGGTGAGGGGCGCGTCGACGCGATCACCGGTGAAGGGGCCAAGCGCATCGCGCACGTCCGATTCGACTCGGCCGGTCAGAAGAAGCTGCTCATCAAGGTCGCCCCGATCGAGAAGATCTGAGCATCGCGAGGGTCGAGCCTCGTGAGTGACGGACCCTGAGAAGTTCCGACACAAGCGGTCGGATGCCGCGGGTCCGGGCATCCCAGACGGTTAGGCTGGCTGATATGGCCCTGTTCTCCCGCCGCAAGAAGTCCGAAGACGACGTCGTCGAGTCGGCGACCGAGTCCCTCGCATCCGCTGATACCGAGGGCACCGAGACCGCTGCGGGGACCGACGCCGACCCGACCACGATCGAGGAGCCGACGCCGACCATCGGCATCTCGGTGCAGGCGTTCCGCGGTGTCGGGGCGCAGGCCGGCCCCGAGGTGTCGCTCGACCCCGAGGCGAGCGCGGCTCCCGCGAGCGCCGCGGCGCCGCCGCAGTCCGCGCCTTCTGCGGCCCCTGCCGCGCCGGCGGCTGCTCCGGCACCTCAGGAACGCAAGCTCCCCCTGGCTCCGGCGACCCCGCCCGAGCAGACCGAGACCATCGCGGGGATGAAGGACAACGTCCTGCTCCGCGAGTCGCTCGTGCAGATCGAGCAGGGCGCCACCAACGAACAGATCCTCGGCGTGCTCCGCCAGGCGCTGCAGGGGCATCTGTACATCCGGGTCAACGGCGACGCCCGCACGCAGATCAGCGAGGGCAAGCCCTTGTCGGTCGCGGTGGTGCGCGACGGCGAGCGGCAGTTCATGCTCGCCTTCAGCTCGGCCGCCGCCGTTCGTGACTCCGTCCAGCTCGAGAAGGATCCCTCGGCGACCTCGGCCGTGGCGCAGCCCGTCACCTCGGTGCTGCAGCAGGTCGTCGCCGGCGACTTCGCCGGCCTCATCGTCGACAACGCCTCGGCTCCGCACCGCGTCGTGTTCCCGACCGAGCTGCTGCAGAAGGCGCTCGAACAGGCCGACGTCGACATGACCGTGAAGACGATCCTCGCCGCTCCTCGGCAGCAGGACTCCGCCTCCCGGCTGGGCGACGCGCTGGTCGGCACCCGCATGTGGGTCGCGGTCAACGACGGCGGCGGCGAGGGCGCTCCGGTCGGCATCGCCGAGGCGCAGACGCCAGACGGCAAGCGGTTCCTCCAGCTCTTCTCGCACCCGCTCGAGGTGATCGCGCTCGGACGCGGCGACAAGCCGCTCCCGTTCGAGCCGCTGCAACTGGCCAAGGTGCTCGCCGGCCACCCCGAGATGGCCGGTGTGATCGTGGACCCCGCCGGTCCCACGCTGGTGATCGAGCGCGACGCGCTCGCGCCCGTGCTCGCTCTCGCGACGGACGACGCCTGATCGGGGTTCCCCGGACCGACACGGCGCTCTAGGGTCGAGGCATGGCCTCAGAGCGCGTGACCCTGACTGTCGTCGACCCCGATGGAGAGCGCGAGGTCGTGCTCTCCAGCCCGAACAAAGCGGTCTGGCCGTCGCCCTCGGGGTCGGACTCGCCGATCACCAAGGCCGAGCTCGCCGAGTACTTCCAGATCGTCGCGGAGCCGTTCCTCGAGGCGAACGGCAACAGGCCGGTGTCGCTCGAGCGCTTCCGTGACGGCGTGGGCTCTGCGGACGGCGCCCGTCCCCAGGGCTTCTTCTCGAAGAATCCGCCCAAGGGAACGCCCGACTACGTCGATGCCGTGATGGTGACGTACAACAGCGGGCGACAGCATCCGCAGATCGTCCTGAACCGGCCGAGCGCGATCGTCTGGGCGGCGCAGATGAACACCATCGTGTTCCATCCGTGGGCGTCGCTCGCGACCGATGCGGACAACCCGGTCGAGCTGCGCATCGACCTCGATCCGCAGCCGGGCACGGTATTCGCGGATGCCGTCGTCGCCGCGCACGCGCTGCGCGAGGTGCTCGACGAGGTCGGGCTCACCGCCTTCGTGAAGACCAGTGGGAATCGCGGCCTGCATGTCTTCGCGCCGATCGCGCCCCTCCACGAGTTCCTCGACGTCCGTCACGCCGTGATCGCGGCTGGGAGGGAACTCGAGCGACGCATGCCCCGGCAGGTCACGATGAACTGGTGGAAGGAGGAGCGCGGTCAGCGCATCTTCATCGACTTCAACCAGGCGAATCGCGACCGGACCATGGCCGGTGCCTACAGCCCGCGCGCCCTTCCCGGCGCCACGGTGTCGACACCCGTGCACTGGGACGAACTCGACGGCGTCGACCCGGCGGCCTTCACCGTCCGCAGCATCCCTGGCCGGTTGGCCGACGCGGGCGACCCGTGGGCGGGAAAGCAGGCCGCACCCGGGCGCATCGACACGCTCCTGGAGTGGTGGGAGCGCGACAAGGCGAGCGGCCTCGGCGAGCTGCCGTTCCCCCCGGAGTTCCCGAAGATGCCGGGGGAGCCGCCTCGGGTGCAGCCCAGCAAGAAGGTGGCGGCGAACTGGACCGACGAGGGCGAGCCCGCGGAGGGCTGATCCTCAGTCGAGCACGTCGGCGAGGTCGTACCCGGCGACGGTCTCCAGCTGTTCGTAGGTGCACGAGCGCGCATCGCGATCGGGGCGCCACCGGTCGAACTGCACGGTGTGCCGGAACCGCGCGCCCTCGAGCTGGTCGTAGCGGACCTCGAGCACGCGTTCGGGGCGCAGGCGCACGAACGACACGTCCTTGGAACCGCTGAAGCGCGAACGCTCGCCCTCGGCAGTGACGGCCGCGCCGTCGTCGTCGCGCTCGACGAGGGGAGCGAGCTCCTCGACCAGCTCCCGCCGGCGCGCGTCGCTCCACGCCGCGACCCCGCCGACCTGGCGGAGCACGCCGTCCGCGTCGTAGAGGCCGACGAGCAGCGATCCGACTCCGGAGCCCGACTTGTGCACGCGATATCCCAGCGCGACGACGTCGGCGGTGCGGGCATGCTTGATCTTGATCAGCGTGCGCTTGCCGGGTGCGTACGGCTGATCGAGCGGCTTCGCGACGACCCCGTCGAGGCCGGCGCCCTCGAACTCGGCCAGCCAGCGCACCGCGGCATCCCGATTCCGCGTCGTGCGGGTGAGGTGGATCGGATCCGGCACGCCGTCGAGGAGGGACTCGAGTCGCGCGCGGCGCTCCGCGAACGGCAGCTGCTGCAGATCGTCGTCGCCCTCGGCGAGCAGATCGAAGGCGACGAACATGGCCGGCGTCTCCGTGGAGAGCCGGATGATTCGGGAGGCCGCGGGGTGGATGCGCTGGCTGAGTGCTTCCCAGTCGAGCCGCTGCGCCCCCGCCGGTCCGGTCGCCACGACGATCTCCCCGTCGAGCAGACAGGGTCGAGGAAGCAACCGGGAAACGGCCTCGACCAGCTCGGGGAAGTAGCGGGTGAGAGGCTTCGCGCCGCGGGATCCGATCTCGACGGACTCGCCGTCCCATGCGATCAGGCCGCGGAAGCCGTCCCATTTCGGTTCGAACAGCAGGCCGCCGGCGGTCTTCGCCGGGTCGGGGACGGCCGCAGCGGCCTTCGCCAGCATCGGTGCGGGGATGACGTAGCTCATGACTCCCATCCTGGGGTCGCGGATGCGAGTACGCCAGGGGCTGGGCGAGGAGGGGGGCTCTTGGCTCAGCCGAACAGCTCGTCGAGGGTCGCCGGGGTACCGGCGTCCGCCAGCACGGTGCGCGCGGCGTACCACCCGGCCATGCCGTTGACGCCGGGGCCGGGGGGAGTGGCTGCCGAGGAGAGATACACACCGGGCATCGGTGTGCGCCACGGCACCGGGCTCAGCACAGGGCGGCGGATCGCCTGGCGGATCATGAACGCCCCGCCGATCACGTCGCCACCGATCTCCGAGGGGTTGACGGCCTCTCGGGAGGACGCCGGGACCGAGTGGTGGGCGAGGATCAGATCGCGGAACCCGGGGGCGAACCTCTCGATCTGCGCGGTCACCAGCTCGGTGGCGTCGATGCCCGATCCGTGCGGCACATGGATGTACGACCACAGTACGGCCTTGCCCTCAGGTGCCCGGCTCGGGTCGAAGACCGACGGCTGCACCGCGAGGACGTAGGGGCGCTCGCTCACGGTCCCGTGGGCGACCGCGTTCTCGCTCGCCCAGACCTCTGCTTGCGTCCCACCGACGTGCACGGTCGGGGCCTGCGCGACCTCGGCGTTCGTCCACGGGATCGGGCCGTCGAGGGCGAAGTCGACCTTTGCGACGCCCGCACCGTAGCGGTAGCCGCGGATCGCCGCCGCGTACCGCGGCGGGATCCCCGGGTGCGTGAGCGTGAGCCTCGGCGAGGAGTTCAGCAGCACGACATCGCCGCGCGCCGGGTCTCCCCAGTCGAGCGATCCGAGATCGTCGACGCGATGCCCGGCCTCGACCGTGCCTCCGTGCGCTCGCAGGTCGTCGACGAGGGCGTCGGCGATGCGCTGCGCGCCGCCGCGGGGATACATCCATCCGCCCGCATGACCGTGGGCGGCGATGAGCAGTCCCGCGGCGGCTCCCGCCAGCGAGGGGAGGGGTGTCGTGCCGTGTGCCAGGACTCCCGCGAGCAGTGCAGCTGCCTCGTCCGTTCGGAACGTCCGACGGGCGAGAGGCGTGCCCTGCTCCAGCATCCGGATCGCGTACCGGAACGCGGTGATCGGTTCTCGTGGGATGCGCAGCATCTGGCTGCCGGTGAAGTCCACGACGCCGTCGATGTGCGAGCTGAGCGGTCGCAGGAGTGCCCGCCAGGCCTGCGCGTCCTCACCGAGACCGGATGCCGTGCGCTCGATGTCGCGCCAGGCGATGCCGGCGCGGCCGCCGTCGAGCGGATGCGCGTACGAGATCTCCGGATGGATCCAGTCGATGCGCTCGGCCAAGCCGAAGGCCCGGAACACGGGAGAGGTGAGGGCCGCGGGGTGCACCGCCGAGCAGACGTCGTGGAGGAATCCGGGGAGCGTCGCCTCGGTGGTGCGGATGCCGCCGCCGATCGTGTCCGCGGCCTCGAGCACGGTGACCTCGTACCCGGCGCGGGCCAGGGAGACTGCGGCCACGAGGCCGTTCGGGCCGGATCCGATCACTGTCGCACGTGCCATGCCGCCAGTCTCCCACGGTGCGCGCGTCAGACGAGACCCGGTGCGCGCATCCGCCGCGAGGTGCGAAAATGGAGATGATGAATGAGATCCAGGGTCCCACCCCCACCGGCACCTCCCGTCCGTACCGATCCCTCACCGAAGCGCTGCGTGCGCATCGCATCGCGCAGGAGAACTACGAGTTCATCACCGCGATCACGGATGCCGTCGGAATCTCCTCGTTCATCGACCGCGGACGCTACATCGAGGCGATCCGCCGGGGCGAGGGTGCCGCGCTGCACATCGGCCGCACCTACACCAACGGCTTCACCGAGGACGAGGTCATCGTGATCGGCTCCACGCCGTTGCGACTCCAGCCGAGTGAGGGCCGTGCACCGTACTTCTACGTCGTGCACCCGAGCGAGTATCCCCAGGTGAGTGCGCCAGGGGTCCGCTCGAAGCGCCCCGCGGTCGCCCGCACGTCGACGCCCCGCGCATCGGCTCCCCGCACGCCCGCGGCTCCCCGAGCCGAGCGCACCCCGAAGCCGGTCGAGCGCGACTACGGCGTGTGCGATGTGTGCTTCATGGTCAAGACGCCCGCCGGCGGCTGCGGCTGCGACTGACCCCGGCCAGGGTCAGGCGAAGGCGCTCATCCCGGTGATGTCGCGGCCGAGCAGCAGCGCCTGCACGCTCTCCGTGCCCTCGTAGGTGTGGATGGCCTCGATGTCGGCCATGTGCTGCATGACGCCGTTCTCGAGCAGGATGCCGTTGCCGCCGAGCAGATCCCGGGCTGTCGCGGCGACACGGCGGGCGGCGCGGGTGTTGTGGAACTTCGCCAGGGATGCCTGCGTCGGGCGCAGCTCGCCGGCCGTCTCGAGATCGGCGAGCCGACGGCAGTACAACTGCATCGCGGTGAGGTCCTCGAGCATGTGCGTCAGGCGCTCCTGCACCATCTGGAACTTCGCCAGCGGCTTGCCGAACTGCACTCGGGTCGTGGCGTAGGCGAGTGCGGCCTCGTAGCATGCGGTGGCGTGGCCGAGGGCCGACCAGGCGACTCCTGAGCGCGTCGCGTACAGCACGGTGGAGGCGTCCTTGAAGCTCTTCGCGCCCGGGAGGACCGCACCGAGGGGCAGGCGCACGTCGTCGAGGCGGATGTGTGCCTGGTGGATCGCACGCAGTGACGCTTTGCCGCGGATGACGGTGCCCGTGTATCCGGGCATGCTCTGCTCGACCAGGAAGCACCGCACGGCGCCGTGCTCTGCGGCATCCGGATCGTCGACCCGCGCCCAGACGAAAGTGATGCCGCCGGATGCTCCGTTGCCGATCCACTTCTTCGTGCCGCGCAGCACCCACTCATCGCCGTCGCGGCGCGCGACGGTCTCGAGTGACACCGAGTCGGAGCCGTGGTCGGGCTCGGTGAGGGCGAAGGAACCGAGCACCGAGGCGTCGGCGAGGCCGGTGAGCCACCGCTGCTGCTGCTCGGGGGAGCCGAAGAGGGCGAGCGTGCGGAGCGCGAGGCCTCCCTGCACGGCGAGGATCGTGCCCAGGGAACCGTCGCCGCGGGAGATCTCCATGTTCACGAGTCCTGCCGCGAGTGGGGAGAAGCGGGTCAGGGCAGGATGCTCGATCCCGTCGACCACGAGGTCGAGCTCCCCCATGCGCCGTGCGGCGTCGAGCGGATACTCGGCACGATCCCACGCGTCCGCCATCTGCGGTGCCACCTCGTCGACGTAGGCCCTGGCGCGATCCCAGGCCTCGCGATCGGCATCCGGGATGTCGGCGAAGACGGCGTAGTAGTCGGTGTCCTGACGGGAGGAGACGTCGTACGACGACACGCTCTCGCCGGGGAACGACGCGGTATCAGTGCTCATGGAGACTCCTTCGTGACACTAGGTATCGTACTCCTCGACACTGGGTGTCACTGTCGGATCCGTTCGTGCCGCCCGGCATCCGACCTGCCGGGTCCGCGCGTGCGGCGGCGTCCGACTCGTCTGGTGTGAAAGGTCGGAGATTCGCGGCGACACGCCGGAGGCCCGGGCCGGAACGCGGCGTGTCGCGCCGTCGCTCCGACTTTTCGCACGCGGCGGGGGAGCGGATGCCGCGTCTCGCGCGTGTGTCAGTCGAGCTGCGCGCGCAGGCGTCGGGTGACCTCGGCCATCGGCATCGTGCGGGGGAACACCGCCACGACCACATCATCCGCCGAGTCGGACGGCGCATCCGCGGCCACCCCGAAGCGGCGGCGGACGTCGACGAGTGCGTCGTGCAGCGTCGACAGCGGCACCTTCTTCGTTCCGCGCAGCAGTTGGCGCAGCACGTGGTTGTGCACGGCGGTGACGAGGGCGGCGAACCCGACGGCATCCAGCGGGTCGATGCCGGGGAGGGATCGCCGGAGGTACTCGTCGAACAGGCGCTCGTAGCGGAACACGGTGATGATCTCGCGTTCGCGCAGCACGGGCACCTCGCGGACGATCTGGTAGCGGCGTCTGGCGAGTTCCGGGTCGCGGGCGAAGTGCGAGAAGACGTATTCGGATGCCGCGCACACGGCTTCCCACGGATCGTCGTGGCCCTCGGCGAGGAACAGCCGCAGGTGCTCGATGAGCGCCTCGTGGTCGGTGAAGACCACATCCTCTTTGCCGCCGAACTGGCGGAAGAAGGTGGAGCGGGAGACGCCGGCCGCCTTCGCGATCTGCTCGACGGAGGTCTGCTCGAACCCCTGGTTCTGGAACAGCTCGAGCGCAGCGGCGACGACGGCGGAGCGCGGTTCGGAGATGTCTCGCATGACGAAAGCCTAGAACGTCGGTGCTCGCCGCACCGCTGCCCTCCACAGGGGGCCCGCGGCGCGGGAGCGTCCAGGGTGAGGTAGTAGGCTGGGGGACTGGTCGATGTCTCGACATCGAGAGAAAAACCAGGCCGCAATCCAGTGAAGGAAACACAGTGGATCTGTACGAGTACCAGGCACGAGACGTTTTCGAGAAGTACGGAGTGCCGGTCCTCGCCGGCATCGTCGCCGACACCCCCGAGGAGGTGAAGGCAGCCGCGGAGAAGATCGGCGGTGTGGTCGTCGTCAAGGCCCAGGTCAAGACCGGTGGTCGCGGCAAGGCCGGCGGTGTCAAGGTCGCCAAGACTCCCGACGAGGCGTACGAGGCCGCGAAGGCCATTCTCGGCCTCGACATCAAGGGCCACATCGTCAAGCGCGTCATGGTCGCGCAGGGTGCCCGCATCGCGCAGGAGTTCTACTTCTCGGTGCTGCTCGACCGTGCCAACCGCTCGTACCTCTCGCTCTGCAGCGTCGAGGGCGGCATGGAGATCGAGGAGCTCGCGGTCGAGCGCCCCGAGGCTCTCGCCCGCGTCGAGGTCAACCCGCTCACGGGCATCGACAAGGACAAGGCCGTCGAGATCGCTCGCGCCGCGAACTTCCCCGAGGACCTCGTCGAGAAGGTCTCCGACGTCTTCGTGAAGCTCTTCGACGTCTACAAGGGCGAGGACGCGACGCTCGTCGAGGTCAACCCGCTCGTCCGCACAGAGGAGGGCGACATCATCGCCCTCGACGGCAAGGTCACGCTCGACGACAACGCGAGCGAGATCCGTCACCCCGAGCACGAGGAGCTCGAGGACAAGGACGCGGCAGACCCGCTCGAGGCGAAGGCCAAGGCGAACGGCCTCAACTACGTCAAGCTCGACGGCGAGGTCGGCATCATCGGCAACGGCGCGGGTCTCGTCATGTCGACCCTCGACGTCGTCGCCTACGCGGGCGAGAACCACGGCGGCGTGAAGCCCGCCAACTTCCTCGACATCGGCGGCGGCGCCTCGGCGGAGGTCATGGCCAACGGCCTCGACGTCATCCTCGGCGACCCGCAGGTCAAAAGCGTGTTCGTGAACGTCTTCGGCGGCATCACGGCGTGCGACGCCGTCGCCAACGGCATCAAGGGCGCTCTCGAGACCCTGGGCAGCACGGCATCCAAGCCGCTCGTCGTCCGTCTCGACGGCAACCGCGTCGAGGAGGGTCGCGCGATCCTCGCCGAGTACGCGCACCCGCTCGTCACCCTGGCCGCCACCATGGACGAGGGCGCCGACAAGGCCGCCGAGCTCGCCAACGCCTGATCGCCGACGCTGAGACATAAGGACTAGAAGAATGTCGATCTACCTCAACAAGGACTCCAAGGTCATCGTCCAGGGCATCACCGGCGGCGAGGGGACCAAGCACACCGCGCTCATGCTGAAGGCCGGCACCCAGGTCGTCGGAGGCGTGAACGCCCGCAAGGCCGGCACCACGGTCGAGCACACCGATAAGGACGGCAACGCCGTCTCGCTGCCCGTCTTCGGTTCGGTCGAAGAGGCCATCAAGGAGACCGGCGCCGACGTGTCGATCGCCTTCGTGCCCGGAGCCTTCACCAAGGCCGCGATGATCGAGGCCATCGACGCCGAGATCCCGCTGCTCGTCGTCATCACCGAGGGTGTGCCGGTCGGCGACTCGGCCGAGGCCTGGGCCTACGCGCAGAGCAAGGGCAACAAGACCCGCATCATCGGCCCGAACTGCCCTGGCATCATCACCCCCGGTGAGGCGCTCGTCGGCATCACGCCGGCCAACATCACCGGCAAGGGCCCGATCGGCCTCGTGTCGAAGTCGGGAACCCTGACGTACCAGATGATGTTCGAGCTCCGCGACCTCGGCTTCTCGACCGCCATCGGCATCGGCGGCGACCCGGTCATCGGCACCACGCACATCGACGCGCTCGCCGCGTTCGAGGCCGACCCCGAGACCAAGGCGATCGTCATGATCGGCGAGATCGGCGGCGACGCCGAGGAGCGCGCGGCCGACTACATCAAGGCGCACGTCACCAAGCCGGTCGTCGGCTACGTCGCGGGCTTCACGGCTCCCGAGGGCAAGACCATGGGCCACGCCGGCGCCATCGTGTCGGGCTCGGCCGGTACCGCGCAGGCGAAGAAGGAGGCCCTCGAGGCCGCTGGCGTCAAGGTCGGCAAGACGCCCTCCGAGACCGCCGACCTGATGCGCGCGATCGTAGAGGCGCTCTGACGCGGTAGACTGTTCGACGAAGGCCCCGGGCTCCACCCCGGGGCCTTCGTTCGTCTTCCGGCGGATGTGCCCGGGGCGTCGCGCGTCGTTCTGCGTCGGTTTTGTCGGCGCGGATGCCGTTCTGCAGGCGCGATGCATTGGAGTTGAGCCTGCAAAGTGAACACAGCGCCTACAAAGCGCACCGGACGAGGGAGCAGCACCCGGAGACGACGAACGGGGCGGATGCCGCAGCAGCCGCCCCGTTCGTCCGAGAGCCGTCAGGCGCCGAGCAATGCTTCGATCGGACCGCGGGCGAAGAACAGCACGAAGCCGGCGCCGACCACCCACAGCAACGGGTGGATGCTCTTCGCACGACCCGAGAACGCGTTCACGACGATCCAGCTCACGAAGCCGGCCCCGATGCCGTTCGCGATCGAGTAGGTCATCGGCATCACGGTGACTGTGAGGAACACCGGAAGGAGGACACGGAAGTCGCTGAGATCGATGTTCTTGATCTGCGAGAGCATCATCGCGCCGACCAGCACGAGGGCGGCAGCGGCGACGCCGCTCGGGACCAGCGAGGTGAGCGGAGTGAAGAACATCGCCAGCAGGAACAGGATGCCGGTGATGGTGGTGGCGAAACCGGTGCGCGCACCCTCGCCGATGCCGGAGCCGGACTCGACGAAGACCGTCGCCGACGACGACGACGTGCCTCCACCGACGATCGCTCCGACGCCCTCGACCACGAGTGCCGACTTGATGCGCGGGAAGTCGCCCTTCTCGTCGGCGAGCCCGGATTCCTTCGCGAGACCGGTCATGGTGCCCATCGCATCGAAGAAGTTCGAGAACAGCAGGGTGAACACGAACATCACCAGAGCGACGACACTGACCTTGCCCAGGTCGAACCCGAAGTCGACCTGACCGATGAGGCTGAGATCGGGGAGTCCCACGAGGCTGCCTGAGAACGCGAAGCCGAGACCCTCCGTGGGCCAGATGAGGTTCGCGAGCGCGGCGATGAGCGTGCCGCCGACGAGGGCGATGAGGATCGCGCCCTTGACCCGCAGCGCGATCAGGACGCCGCCGATCAGGAGGGTGATGACGAACAGAACCGTCGGCAGCCTGGCGACGGAACCGCCGATGCCGAGGTCGACGGGCGGCGACGCGTTGTTCGTCGCCGTGACGAACCCGGCGTTCACGAAGCCGATGAACGCGATGAAGAGGCCGATGCCGACGGTGATCGCGAGCTTGAGCTGCACGGGGACGGCGTCGAAGATCAGCTTCCGCAGGCCGGTCGCGGCGAGCAGCACGATGATGACGCCGTTGATCATGACCAGCGCCATGGCCTCCGGCCAGGTCACGGAGCCGACGACGGTGAACGCGAGGAACGCGTTGATGCCGAGGCCGGCGGCGAACGCGAACGGCAGGCGGGTGACCACACCGAACAGGATCGTCATGACGCCCGCGGTCAGAGCGGTCGCCGCGGCGACCGCGGGGCCCTCGAGCCTTATCCCATTGATGTCGGGGGTCGACAGGATCAGCGGGTTGAGGATCACGATGTAGGCCATCGTGACGAATGTCACCAGACCCCCTCGCACCTCGGTGCCGATCGTGGAACCGCGCTTGCTGATCTCGAAGAAGCGGTCGAGCGCGTTCGTGGGCTCGGTGCCGTTCTGGGTGGGGGACGGGGCAGTTGTCATCGGGAACCTCCGCTGGAGACGATATCGCGTCGCCCACGACGCGCGCGCCCCGAGGGCACTCCTGGCATCTCGTCGTAGTCTCGAAGGGCTATGCAACGCCTCCTCGTCGCGCTCCTCGCGGCCTTCGACGCCGCGATCGCCGCGGCCATCGGTCTGGCCGTGCTGCTCGCACCCCTGACGCTCCTGTGGACCCTCGCGTTCGGCGCCGACGCGGACTGGGGGACACTCTGGCCCCTGACCGGCACGCTGTGGCAGTTCGGGCACGGGGCGGCCATCGACATCTCCCTGCCCACCGAGGTCGTCACCGCCGTCGGCATCGCACCAGAGGCAGCGGAATTCGTCCTCTCGGTGACTCCGCTGGCATTCCTCGTCTTCACGCTGCTGTTCGCGGCGCGGTCGGGCGCGCGCGCCGCGAAGGCCGGTGCCTGGGCGCTGGGAGCGCTCGGCGGCAGTATCGCCTTCGCGGCTATCGCGGCCGTCGTCGCTGTGACCTCGGCGCTCGAGATCGCGCGCACCTCCACCGTCGCGGCCATCCTCCTGCCGAGCGCCGTCTATCTGATCGGCGCCTTCTGCGGGGCGATCCGCGTGGCCTGGGAAGACGGTGATTCCGGAGTCGTCGACCGTCTGCACGACCTGGTGGACTCCTGGGGTGACTGGGGCCCGGTCACCGGGTCGGTCGTGCGGGGCACCGCGGTCGCGGTCGTCGGAGTGGTGGGCACGTCGGCCCTCGCCGTCGGCCTCATGGCCCTGCTGCGCGCTGGCGAAGCCGTCACGCTGTTCGAGACGGTGCGCACCGATCTGCTCGGCCTGATCGTGATGTCGCTCGGGAACCTCGCCTACCTGCCGACGCTCATCGTCTGGGCGGCGTCCTGGCTCGCCGGCCCCGGCTTCGCCGTCGGCGTCGGCACGGCCGTGTCGCCCGCGGGCACGAACCTCGGCGTCGTGCCCGGCATTCCCGTGCTGGGACTGCTGCCCGAGAATGGATCGATCTGGATGCTCGTGGTCGTGCTCGTCCCGATCGCAGTCGGCGCCTTCGCCGGATGGGTCGTGCGCTCACGGCTGGTCTGGGAGGGCACGCCGCTCCGCCTTCCGCAGCGGGGCGTCATCGCCCTCGGCATCGCCGTGCTGACCGGAGGCGTCGCGGCGCTCGCCGCGCTGCTCGCGAGCGGATCGATCGGACCGCAGCGGCTCGCCGTGGTCGGTCCCGACGCGCTGATGTTCGCCCTCGCGCTCGGTGGCGAGGTGCTGGTGGGCGCGGCCATCCTGCTGCTGGCTCCCCGCCATCGCGATGAGCTCGCCGAGGAGCGCACCGACCGCTGGATCGCCGAGATGACGGCATCCGATCTGCTGCGCGAGACGACGCGGTCGGGAACCGACCGGTCCGATGCCCGCGACGACGGACGACCGGATGCCGCATCGCCGAGTGATGTGCCGGTCGAGGCGACACCGACCGGCGCAGGCATGACGGATGCCGATGAGACGGCGCCTCTCGACGATCTGCCGCCGCGCGGATCCAGCCGCTGAGGCTCCCGGTCACTGCATCGGGAGATCGTCGCACGCCCGCTCCGGTGGCGGACACACGGCACGGCGTGGCGAGCGCGCGCCGGTAGACTGGGCGCGTGCTCACGGTCGCCGTTCTCATCTCGGGCACTGGCTCGAACCTCCGCGCTCTCCTCGAAGCCGCTCGTCACCCCGACTTCCCCGCGCGGATCGTCGTCGTCGGTGCCGACCGCGAGGCCGACGGCCTCGCGCACGCCGAGGAATTCGGCATCCCCAGCTTCACCGTGCCGTGGCGCCAGCACGAGAGCCGCGAGGCCTGGGGCGAGGAGGTGCGCCGTCAGCTCGACGTGTGGGCGCCCGATCTCGTGGTGCTCAGCGGTCTCATGCGGCTTCTACCGCCGGACCTGGTCGCCGCGTACTCGCCGCGCCTGATCAACACTCATCCCGCGTACCTGCCCGAGTTCCCCGGAGCGCACGGCGTCCGTGACGCCCTCGCCTCCGGCGCGACGCAGACCGGTGCCAGTGTGATCGTGGTCGACGACGGCGTCGACACGGGCCCTATCCTCGCGCAGGAGCGCGTGCCGATCGTCGAGGGCGACACCGAGCACAGCCTCCACGAGCGCATCAAGCCCGTCGAACGCCGACTGCTCATCGACGTGGTGCGCCGCATCGCGAGCGGCGACCTCCTGCTGAACGCATCCTGACCACCCCTCCCACGAAGGAGCCCTCCATGGCCGGCCCCCGCCACGACCACTCGCTGTACCGCGACCGCGATTCCGTCCCGATCCGCCGTGCGCTCGTCTCGGTGAGCGACAAGACCGACCTGCTGACGCTCGCCGCGGCCCTCTCCGAAGCCGGTGTGGAGATCGTGTCGACGGGCTCCACCGCGGGGACGATCCGGGATGCGGGCTTCGAGGTCACCGACGTCGCCGCCGTGACCGGTGTCGCCGAGATGCTCGACGGTCGTGTGAAGACGTTGCACCCGAAGATCCACGGCGGACTGCTCGCCGATCTGCGCCTCGAGGACCACGAGCGTCAGCTCGCGGACCTCGAGATCGCGCCGTTCGAGCTCGTGGTCGTCAACCTCTACCCGTTCGTCGAGAGCGTCGCCTCCGGCGCCGAGGGAGACGACGTCGTCGAGCAGATCGACATCGGCGGCCCCGCGATGGTGCGCGCCTCGGCGAAGAACCACGCGAACGTCGCGATCGTCGTCTCGCCAGAGTCGTACCCGTCGATCATCGAGGCGGTCCGCGCCGGCGGCACCACGCTGGTGCAGCGCCGCGAGCTCGCCGCGCGGGCGTTCGCGCACACCGCGGCCTACGACACCGCCGTCGCGTCGTGGTTCGCCGAGGGCACACTGAGCGCTGGCGACGACCTTCCCGCGCACCTCACGATCCAGGCCGAGCGACTCGCGACGCTCCGCTACGGCGAGAACTCGCACCAGCGCGGTGCGATCTACACCCGATCCGGCGGCCACGGCATCGCCCAGGCGACGCAGCTGCAGGGCAAGGAGATGTCGTACAACAACTACGTCGATGCGGATGCGGCCCTGCGCGCCGCCTACGACATGATTAAGCCGGCTGTCGCGATCATCAAGCACGCGAACCCCTGTGGCATCGCAACCACGGCACCGAACGCGCTCGACCCGATCGCCAGCGCCCACCTGCGCGCGCACGAGTGCGACCCGGTCTCGGCCTACGGCGGCGTGATCGCGGCCAACGGCACCGTGACGCTGAAGATGGCCGAGAACCTCAAGGACATCTTCACCGAGGTCATCGTCGCGCCGTCGTTCGAGCCCGCAGCCCTCGAGGTCTTCAAGGCGAAGAAGAACCTGCGTCTGCTGCAGTTGCCCGAGGACTGGCAGCAGGAGCGCATGGACGTGCGCCTCGTCTCGGGCGGCCTGCTGCTGCAGGACGCCGACCGCTTCCCCGACGACATCGTCTCGGTCGCGAAGAACTGGGAGCTCGTCTCGGGCGAGCGCCCCAGCGACGAGGAGATGGAGAACCTCATCTTCGCCTGGAAGGCCTGCCGTGCGGTGAAGTCGAACGCGATCGTCCTCGCGAAGGACAATGCGACGGTCGGCGTCGGCATGGGGCAGGTCAACCGTGTCGACTCGTGCCGCCTCGCGGTCGAGCGTGCGGGTGAGCGCGCGGCCGGCTCGGTCGCGGCATCCGATGCCTTCTTCCCGTTCGCCGACGGCGCTCAGGTGCTCATCGACGCCGGCATCACGGCGATCGTGCAGCCGGGCGGATCGGTGCGCGACGAGGAAGTGGTGGATGCCGCCCGCAAGGCCGGCGTGACCATGTTCTTCACGGGAGAGCGCCACTTCTTCCACTGAGACAGCCCCCGGCTGTCGCCGAGACCCCCGTGTGTTCGCGTGAATACACGGGGGTCTCGGCATTCGGCGGGGGTCGGCGGGTCGCGGACTCGTCGTTGGCGGGGGAGGACTCAGAGGATCACGATCGCGGACATCGCGACGGTGGACGCCGTCATGGTGACATGGTGCAGTCGATGCGTCCACGCGCGTTCCCCGTGCAGCGCTACCGCCCCGAGGACGATCGCCCCGAGGCCGAGGGCACCGGCCATCAGCTGCGGCATGTCCGCACCCCCACCGTGCCTGTGACCGTGCGCACCCGTCACCGCCTCGCCGCCCGGCCCCATCGCCGTCATGAGGAGGATGAGGGCGGCCGTCGAGACGAGCCCGAGGGCGAGATGAGCGGTGAGCAGGCTCGATCCGGCGCCCGCGTTCGGCCTACCCGCGCGCGGCGATCGGCAGCCCGCGGCGAGAGCGAGCGCGGCGGGGAGCATCACGGCGAACCACACGATCGGCGGCAGCAGCGCCACCGTCATCGCATCGGTCATGCCGACGACCATCAGAGCTCCGGCGGCGAGTTCGGGGCGTCCGATCGTGCGCCGCATCAGGCCGAGGGAGCCTGCACCGACCAGCGCCGCTGCCAGCGCCACGACGTGCAGGACCTCGCTCATCGGGGCGTGTCGGCTGCGGCCGGGTCGTGCACCGACACCCGACGCCATGCGGTCGCGGCGACATCGGCGGGCGCCGCCGCCGCGAAGGCGATCGCTCCCGCTGCCACGTCGATCGCGACCGTGAGCTTGGTCTCCCACCGCAGGTGCTCGGGCTGGTCCGCGCGCGCTCGCACCGAGATGGGCGCATCCGGGATCGCCCCGAACGCGAGGGCCCGCTCCCGATCGTCGATGACGGCGGCGAGCTCCGCGGCGTCGGTCAGACACCGATAGCGGGGCACGCTCGTCGTCTCGTACGGCGAGTACTCGCCGGCCGCGAGCGTCTCGTCGAGGAAGTGGTTCGTGTGCACCATCGCCCGTCCTCGTGGGGCGGGCAGCACCGCGACTCCGGCAGGGGAGACCTCCACGGCCGCCGCCGACGGGATGGTGCCGTCGAATGCGACGACCGTGAGCACGCTCGACGCGGCGAGGGGGACCGACCGCGCCAGGTCGACGGCCTCGTCCACCGTGCTCGCGCGGTCCAGGATCATGCGGGCGAGCACGTGCACGGGGACTCCCGCCTGCGAGCCGTCCGTCCGGTGATGCAGGATGTTGAAGTGCAGGCCGAGGCCGCGATCGTTCACGCCGATCTTCGCCGGCTGGCCGAACTCGCAGAATGTCACGACACGCGCCCCCGACGACGACCGAAGTCGCCGCACCACCGTCTCGTTCGAGAGTGTCTCGTGCCAGTCCCAGGTCTGCAGGGTGCGCGGAGGCGTCGCATCGTCGGGCACATGCACGACGGTCGAGCACTCCATCGAGGGCGTCATGCGCGCGAGGATCTCGGTGCGCGCCGTGAGCAGGTGCACGTCGGGGAGCGACAGCCCGCTTCCATCGGCGACGCCGGCGAATTCGGCGGCGATCTCGGGCGCGACCTCCTCGATCACCGCGCGGCAGTCGTCGGCGACCGCTCGTGCGCTCTCCGGGCTGACACCCGACTGCACGAACAGTCGAAGGTAGGAGTCCCGGGCGGCGTGCAGCTGCGCGGACCAGTGCGCGCCGAAACGCGCACCCTCGTCGTACGGAGCATCCGCGTGCGATGACCACTCGTGCACGATCATTCGTCGCCTCCGATGCGGTCGACGAGCTCGGCGACATCGCCGTAGGGGCATCCGCGATCGCGCGCGGCGGCGGCCACCCTCCGCCGCACCTCGCGCGGCTTGTCCTGGCTGACCTTGAACACCGCGCGCTGCTCGAGGACCTCGAAGCGGAACGACACGATCCCGCCGACGATCCGCTCGAAGGTGGGCAGGGAGCTCGTCATGTCCCATGACGTCGGCTCCAGCGCTTCGAGTTCTGCGACCGTCCGCGTGACGACGTGCATGCCGTCGGCCGCCTCCTCGAGCACGGTCACCCTGGCCGTGAGATGCACGGCCGCGTAGTCCCAAGTGGGCACGTTCGGGTCGTCGGCGTACGTGGTGGGGGAGACGTAGCCGTGGGGGCCCGAGAACACCAGGAGCACCGAGTCGCCATCGGAGATCTGCTGCCACTGCGGGTTCTTGCCGGCGATGTGACCGAGCAGCTCGGCGCCGACGAACCCGCCGTCCGGTGCCATCCGCTCGATGATGACGGGCGTGTGGGTGACCGTGGGGGCGCCATCCGCCCCGCCGCCGTTGGAGACGATGAGGGCGAACGGATGCCGACGCACCAACTCGTTCACCTCCTGCTGCGAGGGGGCGAGGTACTTCTCGAACTCGTACACGATCAGCCCGCCGCGCAGAGGATCGCGTCCCAGGCGGTCTCGCCGGCGAGCGTGGCCACTGCGGTGGAGTTCAACGACAGCCTGCCGCGGGAGGTGCCGGGGTCCGCGGGCAGCGCGACCTCGTCGGTCGTGAGAGCGAACAGCGTGTCCCCGTCGAGCGGGGTGTGGAAGGGTTGGATGCCGCGGTGCATGGAGCTGTGCACCTGCAGGCCGAACTGCTTCAACTCGACATCGGACAGCTGCACGTTCGTGATCACGGCGGTGATCGTGGTGTTGCCCGACATCGATTCGACCAGCCGGGACTCGCCGATCGCCTCCTCGTAGTCGAGAGCGGGATGACGGCGCTCGCCCGTGCTCGCGTCGAAGTTGCCGCGGACGATCCTGCCCGCGCGATCGAGGATCACGCCATAGGGGTTGAGCACGGTGACGACGAGCACCTTCACGTCGCCCACCTGACGGAAGGCGACACCCTGCCCGGTGAACTCGACGCGTGCGGGATCGACCTTGCCGGAGGACGCCGAGGCACCGCCGCCGACGCGTCCGACCTCGACGACGCCCTCGCGGGCGGCCCGCAGTGCGGCCTTGCCCAGCGCGGTGTCGGGGAAGACGGAGTTGTCGCGCACCGAATAGTCGTAGATGATCGCGCCGGAGACGAGCTGGAGCTGATCGAAGCCGGAGCGGTTCTCGGCCCGCTCGAACAGCGCCTCGGACACCCCGGCGACGGCGGAGAGCCCGTACACCGAGCCGCCGGCCAGGCAGATCGCATGGTTGTAGCCGTAGAGTCCGCTCGCGCCGACCGCGCCACCTCGGCGGTCGGTGAACGTCCGAGCGCCGGCCGGGATCGACAGCACCGTGGCCCCTGTCGGGCCCTCGGCGTACTCGGCGGTGCCCAGGAGCACACCCGGGAAGTCGTACTCGACCTGCCCGCGGTCCGTGCCGTGCACGGGGGAGAGGACGTAGTCGGCGTTGGAACGCCGGGGACCCGCCGGCAGGACGGGGGCGAGGCGGTGGATGTCGGTCACGATGAGAGCTCCTGGAACAGTTGACGCGAATAGGGATGGCTGGGCAGGTCGTAGAACACCTCGGCCGGTGCGTGCTCGACGATCTCGCCGGCGCGCATCACCGCCAGGTGATGGGAGATGTACCGCACGGCCGCGAGGTCGTGGGAGATGAACAGGGCGGCGAAGCGGTGTTCCGCCTGCAGATCCTGGATGAGATTGAGGATCTGCGCCTGCACCGAGACGTCGAGAGCGCTCACCGCCTCGTCGAAGACGATGAACGCCGGATGCGTGACCAGCGCGCGGGCGACGCTCACGCGCTGGAGCTGCCCACCCGACAACTGGTGCGGTCGGCGGGCGGCGAAAGAGGCGGTGAGCCCGACCCGCTCCAGCATCGCGACCGCGCGCTCCTCGATCGCCGCGCTGCGGCGCTCGTGCACGAGCAGCGGCTCCAGGACCGACGACAGCACGGTCGCGCGCGGGTCGAGCGCCCAGCGCGGATGCTGCAATACGGCCTGCATGCGGCCCGCGCGCGACCTCAGGCTCCGCGCGAGCGGAGCGCCCTGGAATCGCACCGAACCGGAATCGGGACGCTGCAGTCCGAGCACCACCGAGCCCGTCGTGGTCTTGCCGGAGCCGGACTCGCCGACCAGACCGAGCGTCTCGCCCGGGGCCACCGCGAACGACACGTGCGACAGGGCCCTGACCTCGCGTCGGCGCGTGCCGACACCGGAAGCGAAGGCGACGCAGACGTCGTCGAGCTCGATGGCGGGTGTGGCGGTCGACGCCGATGTGGAGGCGCTCATGCGGACATCTCCTCTCCGGGGCGGAACCCCGATCGCTGATCGGCGGCGACGAGGTCCGCCGTGCGGATGCAGAGGCTGTGGCGCGGGCCGACCGGCTCTGGCCGGACGAAGTCGCACGAGGCGATGCGGTGGGCGCAGCGGTCGGCGAAGGCGCACCCCTCCGACTCGCCATGCAGCACAGGCGGTGCCCCGGGGATGCTCGAGAGCCGCTCGCCGCGCCTCGCCCTGGACGGATCGGTCGCCGCGAGCGCCCGCGCATAGGGGTGCGCAGGGCTGCCGAGCACGGCGGACGCGGGACCGCGCTCGACCACGCGTCCCGCGTACATCACCGCGACCTCGTCGCACCAGCGTGCGACGGCGGGCAGATCGTGGCTGAGCCAGACGACCGTGGTGCCCTGCTCTCGGGCCTGGGCGAAGAGCAGCCGCATGACCTCCTCGCGCACCTGACTGTCGAGTGCCGCGGTCGGCTCGTCGGCGATGAGGAGCGCGGGGCGACGGCACATCGCCATCGCGATCGCGACGCGCTGGGCCATGCCCCCGGAGATCTGATGCGGGAAGAGACGCGCGACGCGGGTGGGATCCGCGATCAGCATCGACTCGAGCAGCTCCACCTGACGTCGGGGCGACGGGTCGTCGCCGACGGCGCGGAGCACGAGCTTCAGCTGGGCGCCGATGCGCATGGTCGGGTCGAGCGAGCCGATCGGGTCCTGTGCGATGTAGGCCAGGGTGTCGCGACGGTAGGCGCGCAGCGCGGCGTCGTCGAGCGCGAGCACGTCGATGCCGTTCACGTGCAGTGCACCTCGGACGATGCGCGCCGACCTCGGCTGCAGTCGGCCGATGACGGCCGCGAGCGTGGACTTGCCCGAGCCGGACTCCCCGACGATCGCGACCGAGCTCCCGTCGGCCACATCGAGGTCCACGCCGTCGAGTGCGCGGACCGTCGCGGCGCCCGTGAAGTCCAGGGCCAGATCGCTGATGTGCACGGCGGTCATCGGAGGGACCTCGTCTCTCGTGGGTCGAATCGGTCGCGGAGGCCGTCGCCGATGAGGTTGATGCACAGGATCGAGATCACGAGCACGACGCCGGGGATGATGACGAGCTGCGGCGCCTGGGTCATGTAGAGCATCCCCTGCTGGATGAGGAGCCCGAGTGAGGCCTCCGGAACCTGCACCCCGAACCCGAGGAAGCTCAGGCCGCCCTCGACGAGGATCGCGACGGAGAGCGCGTAGCTGGCCTGGACGGCGATGGTGCCCGAGATGTTCGGCAGCAGCCGGCGAGCGAAGATCACCGGGGTGCGCACCCCGCTGATGCGGGCGGAGACGATGAAGTCGCGCTCGGCGACCGCGCGGGTGGCGATGCGCACGACCCTCGTCATGAGGGGGATCGTGATCACGACGATGCTGATGATCGCCGCGGGGCGGCCCGGTCCGAGCAGCGCGGAGACGAGGATCGCCAGCACCAGGGCGGGGAACGCGTAGAGGACGTCGGCGATGCGCATGACCGTCTCGTTCACCGCACCGCCGTAGTAACCGGCGAGCATCCCCAGCAGCGTGCTGACGACGGCGGAGCACAGTACGGCGACGATAGAGACCACCAGTGTCGTCGCCGTGCCCTGGAACAGCCGGGGCAGGAGCGAGCGACCCAGGTTGTCCGTCCCCAGTGGGGCCAAGGCGGACGGGCCGTCGAGCCGCCCGCCGACTGTGGCGCTGGTCGATCCGGTGACGCCGGTCAGCACTGCGACCACCGTCACGAGCACGATCACCGCGAGCACGATGGTCGCGGTGCGCAGCACGGCATCGCTGCGTCGCCAGGCGCCGCGGGTCGCCTGACTCGCCGCGCGGATGCGGTACGTGGCTGTGGGTGCGACGCTCATCGGCGGCTCCCTCCGGTCAGGCGCAGACGTGGGTCCAGCGCATTGGCGATGAGGTCCACGAGCAGACTCGCGACGATGAAGACGATGGCGGCGAGCAGCACAGCGCTCTGCACGATCGCGTAGTCGCGGCGTCCGAGCGCCGTCTGCAGGTACGACCCCATGCCGGGGATGTCGAAGACGAACTCCACGATCACGGTGCCGCCCAGCAGCACGGCCACCAGGGCGCCGACGATCGTGAGGATCGGGGCGGCGGCGTTGCGCAGGACGTGGTGCCGCACGATGAACCACGGGGTCTCGCCGCGTGCCACGGCGGCGTGCACGTGCGGCTCCACGAGCACGTTCATCACGGCATCCCTCGTGTTCCTGGCGACCACCGCGATGCAGCCCACGGCCAGGACCGTCACCGGCAGCACGAGAGAGCCGAAGAACCGGGCGGGGTCGGCGGAGAACGGAGCGAACCGCCCCACCGAGACCCCGAGCCCGAGCGTGGAGACCGTGAAGACCACGACGCCGGCGAGGAGGAACTCCGGGATGCTGATCCCGAGGGCGCTAACGATGCGTCCGACGGCACCGGCGGACCCCTCCGAACGGAGCGCGGCGACGAACCCGAGCGGGATCCCGATGAGGAGGGTCACGACGATCGTGAGCAGGGCGATCGTCGCCGTGACCGGCAGTCGCGCGGCGAACTCCTCCGACACCGACACGTTCGAGACGAACGAGTATCCGAGGTCGCCGGTGAGCACGCCGAAGAGCCAATGGAAGTACTGGGTGACCACGGGGTCGTCGAGTCCTGACTCGGCCACCGCCTGGGCCCGCTGCGCCTCGGTGGCGAGCGGACCCAGGACGAGGTCGATGTAGTCACCCGGCATGAGACGCACGGACGTGAAGATCAGCACCGAGACGACGACGAGCGTCAACAGGGCGGCGCCGATGCGCCGGAGCGACCACAGAGCGACGTTCATGTCAGCCGGCGCGGAACTGGGTGATGTACCGGAGGAAGTTGCCGTAGCCCTCGTCGCTGCTCAGCGTCGGCGACAGCGAGGCGGTGTTCCACCCGATGGTGGAAGGCCGCAGCACCAGCGGCACCATCTCGCTCTGCTCGTCGGCGACAGCGCAGAGGTTCTCGAACACCGCGGCCCGGTCGGCGCCGGGCTCGGTCGCGTAGCCCTCGGCGATGAGCCCGTCGAGCTCGTCCGACCCCTTCATGAAGACGGCCGAGAAGCCGGCCACATCGGGGTTCCACCACGTGGTGACCATCGCAGGGTCCGCGTAGCCGGCGAACCAGCTGAGCGCCAGATCGAAGTCCGCTGGGCTGCCGTAGACGGCTGCGGAGTAGGTGGCGTAGTCGACCTGCTGGATCTCGACGGTCACCCCGATCTCAGCGAGGTTCTGCTGCATGACCTGAGCGATCTGCGCGAGCACCGGCTCGTCGGTGTACACGACGAGGTCGAGCTCCAGGCCGCCGATCTCATCGATCACGGCCTTCGCCGCGGCCACGTCGCGAGCCGCCGAAGGCAGGTCTGCGGCGACGCAGGCGTCGGGCAGCCCCGCGGGCGTGACACCGGTCGCGGCCGTGGCGCCGCCGAAGGCCAGTTCGTTGATCGCATCCCGGTCGATCGCGCTGTTGATCGCGAATCGCACGTCCTGATCCTGCAGCGCCTCGTCGCCCGTGAGCGAGTTGATCATGAGGTAGTGGAAGTCGGTGTTGCGCTGGCCGACGACCGTCACGTCCTTCGCGTTCGCGAGGAGCTCGGCGGAGTCGATCGAGTTGAGCACCGCGAAATCCGCGGTGCCGTCCCTGAGCGCGGCCGCCCTGGTGGCCTCGTCGCCGACGATGTCGATCGTCAGCGTCGAGAATCCGAGGGATGCCGCGTCGGGGTGGTGCTCGTTCGGCACGAAGGTCCACTCCTCGTCCTGCCGATGGGCCGTCGCGACGAGCGGGCCCGTGCCTACCATCTCGGTCGTGATGTCGACCTCGCCGGACTCGATCTCGGCCATCGGCAGCACGGCTGCCGGGGTGTTGGCGAGCGCTGCGAGGAAGGGCGCGTAGGGCTCGGAGAGCGTGACGGTGACCTGGAGGTCGCCCGTCTCCTCGACCGATGCGATGGGGCCGAGTTGTCCGGTCCAGGTGGTCGGGGTGTCGAGAAGCCGCTGGAGGCTGCCGACCACGTCGGCTGCGACCATCGGGCGTCCGTTCGAGAACACCGCGTCATCGGCGAGGGTGAAGACGTACTCGGTGTCGCTCGGCGTCTCCCACGAGGTGGCGAGCGAGGGGGCGACGTCGAGGTTCTCGTCGATCGTGGTGAGGGTCTCGTAGGAGAGCCCCTCCAGCATCCAGGAGCGGGCAGTCGCCGCCCCCTGGGGGTCGAGGCCGCTCGCCTCGGCGGTGTCGTAGTCCACCTGGACGACGAGCTCGCCGCCGGTGTCGAAGGACTCGTCGGACACGGCGAGGAAGCCGGGCGCGACCTCGTCCTGGGTGGGTTCAGTGTCGGGTGAGGCGCCGGCGGCGCACCCGGTCAGTAGGAGGACGGTGACGGCGGCGAATGCCGTCCCCGCGCGAGCTGCAGCGTGCATGTCGGTGTTTCCCTTCGGGATGCCGGACGACGGCGGGTCAGCCGTGGTGCGACGACGGGCGGACGGAGAGGTGATGCAGGTGGTGCTCGGTGCGTGCAGCGTCGGCATCCTCGTGAGCGCAGACGCATGCGGTGGCGGAGGCCGGAACGTCGAGGGTCGGGTTCCGGTCGAAGAAGTCGTGGGGCTTAAGGGTGAACCCGCACGTGTCGACGGGCATGATGGGCCAGTCCTCGGTGCGGGGGAAGTGCGTGAGTCCGAAGGTGTGCCACAGCACCAGATCGGCGCCCTCGAGCGGGGCGTCGTCGGCGATGAACGCGGGCAGGCCCTGCTCGGGGGCGCTCTGGTTGACGACATCGCCCGCGGGATAGCGCTCGGCGGGATCGTAGGCGGTGACCCAGAGGTCGGAGGTCGCGAAGCGGGCCCGCGATGCGATCACGGACTCGGGGTGCGCGAGGAGCACGGGCTTGCCCTCGGGGGTGAGGACGTAGGAGGTGGGCCGCCCGAGGCGGTTCGTCGCGGTCGCACTGCTGATGCGCCACGTGCGATCGACGGTGGGGTTCGCCCGGCGCCGCCCCTCCTGTTCGCTGCGTAGACGGGTCTTCGTGAAGCCGATCGCCGTGCCGTGGAGGTTGTCGTCGTCGATAGCGAGCGCCGCGACGTCGACCTCGTCGATGACGGCGGGGCCGTCGTCGACGGCCATGTCCAGCCGGGCGCAGAACAGGTGCTGGTGGTACGGCGCGGCGAGCCCCGGTGCGAGCTCGCTGGCGAACCTGCTGGTGCGCTCGTCGTACGCGGCGGTGAACACGAGTCCCGTGGCCTTGGCCTCGAACTCGATCTTCCCGTCGAGGTAGAGGTACCAGTAGAACCCGTAGTCGTAGTTGCCGACCGTGACGAAGAACGAGATCACGAGTCGACGCTGACGACGCACGTCGCTCGTCCCGGTGAACTGCTCGGTGTGCTTCCAGAGCACGCCGGCATCCTCCTCATGGATGCAGATCGCGTTCGGCAGCACCTTCACCTCACCGCGGGCGTCGGCGATCGGGACGTCGAGGTACGTGATGTCGCCTACGCAGTCGCAGCCCAGTTCGAGGGAGTTGACGAGGCGACCGAGCAGATACTCGCCGGTGTCGAAGTAGTTCTGCCAGAAGCGCACCGGACCGGGGTCGCCGTAGGGGACGAGCATCTCGGCGATGGAGGCGCGGTGCACGATCGGACGCACCCGGTCGTCGTCCTCGAAGCCGATGCCGTGCAGGATGAGTCCTTCGCGCATGTCGTAGCCGATGCGCAGCGACCACTTCTCCCAGGAGATCACGTCGCCGTCGAACGAGAAGCTCGGCCCCTCGGGCTGCCGGATGACGATCGGCTTCTGCGTCGTGCGCTCGGGGCCGAAGGTGCCCGGCACGTGATAGTCGCCGGTCTCCTGCGGGATCGGCATCACGCCGGTGTCGATCACATCGAGCACGGAGCGGCTCGCGAGGTCCACGTAGGCGACGAGGCCGTCGATCGGATGCGCCCACGGCATGGTCTGCGGGGTCGGCTGGTGGTGGCCGAGCACCCGCGCCAGACGGCGCCCCTGTTCGCCCTCGATCGGGTAGCGGCCCGCGCTGAGGCCGGCGAGAGCGACCGTGCTCGGATCGTCGATGCCGCGCGCGGCCAGCGCAGCCGCCCAGCGCTGATCGGCACCGATGAGTTCGCGGATGATCCCGTGCTCCTCCTGCAGCAGCGGAACCTGGCCATCGAGGTCGGGATCGATGTCGACGTCGCTCGCGAGCGTTCCGGTGCCCAGGTCGACCGACAGCGCCCGCGCACGTCCGCTGCCGACGTCGAGGAGCTGCACGCGTGCCCGGCGCGGCACGTCGCGGCCCGCCGCGACCTCTGCGCGATCGGGCTCGTCGAGTCCGATGTACGCGATGCGGTGCGCCTCGTCGAGTGCGTCGTTCGCCCGCAGGATCTCGGCGACGCGCTGCAGTTCGTCCGCGGAGAGCGTCGCGTAGGGCGCGCCGGATTCGTCGCCGAGTCGACGCGAGCGCTGGACGTGGTCGGACGGGGAACAGCTGCAGTTCATGGATTCTCCATCGGAAGGTGAGTGCCGGAACGTCTGCGTGCCGGAACGTTCCGGCAAAAGTATGCGAAAAGCGTGTTACAGCGCAAGACCCGATCTGTTTCGGGTGGATTACGAGTGCTCCCGTGTGGTTAGACTCGGCCGCATGCAAGAGCCACGGCGCGCCCGATTGATCGATGTCGCTCGGCGCGCAGGGGTCGGGAAGACCACGGCGTCCGATGCGCTCAGCGGCGGTGGACGCGTCTCCTCGGCCACCCGCGAGGCCGTCCTCGCCGCCGCGGCGGACCTCGGCTACTCCGTGAACACCGCGGCTCGGCATCTCCGCGGAGGTGCGATCGGCACGATCGGCATCGTGCTGCCCGAGGTCGTGTCGCGCTCGTCGTACTACATGGCCTTCACGTTCGGCATCGTCACGAGCGCCGCTGCGCACGACATCGACGTGACGATCGTCAGCCCATCCGTCTCGTCCGGCCGTTCGCGCCCGATCCGCGCCGACGGGCTCATCATCGGCGACCCGCTCTCGGGGGACGCGGCGCTGCCGGCGCTGATGTCGTCGGGGATCCCGATCGTCACCCAGGAGCATCTGCCGGACGACATCGCCGGCACGCCGGACGGCGTCGTGTGGTCGTCCCACGAGGCGGCGATGCTCCGGCTGTTCGAGGAGATCGACGTGACGCAGGCGCGGCATCCCGCCCTCCTGGTGGCGCCGGACGCGACGGACTGGTCGCGTCAGCTGGTTTCCGGATACCGCCGGGGGTGTGCGGCGCGCGACCTCGACCCGGTGATCGCGCCGATCTCGTTCGATGCGCCGTGGCCGGCGGTGCGCGAGTCGACAGAGCGACTGCTGCAGGAGCATCCCGAGACCGACGTGATCATCTGCGGCCCCGACTCCAGCGCCATCGAGGTCGTGGCGGTGCTCGGACGGCTCGGGCGCACGATCGGCGAGGACATCACCGTCGTCTCGTGCGTCGATCACCCGTCCCTGCCGTTCCTGACCCCCTCGATCACCTCGATCGATCTGCGACCCCGCGACTCGGGCGTCGCCTGCGCCGAGCTGCTCATCGATCTGCTCGACGGCCGGGCGGCGCGCGGTGCCGATGTGGAGTTCCCGATCTCCGTGGTGGCGCGGGACTCCACCGCGCAGGCGCTGAGGGTGCGCGGATGACCGCTCCTCTCGACGGCATCCTCGTCGCCGACTTCTCGCGTGTGCTCGCCGGCCCGCTGGCGACGATGACTCTCGCCGACCTCGGCGCCAGGGTGATCAAGGTCGAACGGCCGGGCGCCGGGGACGACACCCGCGCCTGGGGTCCGCCGTACGCCGCGTCCGGCGTCACGACGTACTTCGAGTCCGCGAACCGGGGCAAGGAGTCGGTGACCCTGGATCTCACCGATCCGGCCGATGCCGCGAGAGCGCACGAGCTCATCGCCCGCAGCGATGTCGTCATCGAGAACTTCCGACCGGGCCTGTTCGCGAAGCTCGGTTTCGACGTGGAGGCGCTCTCGGCCGCTCATCCGCGACTCATCTCCGTGTCGGTCAGCGGTTTCGGTCTCGGACCCGGTGCCGAGCTGCCCGGCTACGATTTCGTCGCGCAGGCGGTCGGGGGTCTGATGCACATCACCGGCGACGCCGACGGCGACGCGATGAAGGCCGGTGTCGCGCTCGTCGATGTGCTCACGGGCAAGGATGCGGTGATCGGCATCCTCGCCGCGCTGCGGCGGCGCGAGCGCACCGGACGCGGCTCCCGGATCGAGGTCAACCTGTTGTCGAGCCTGCAGGCCGCGCTCGTGAATCAGGTGTCGGCCCATCTGGGGGCCGGCACGGAGCCGGGCCGACTCGGCAATCGACACCCCTCCATCGCGCCCTACGAGTCGCTGCGCTGCTCCGACGCCCCCATCGCCGTGGCCTGCGGCAACGATGCGCAGTTCGCTCGCATGGCCCGCGAGCTCGGACGCCCGGAGCTCGCCGACGACCCCCGATTCCTGCGCAACCCCGACCGCGTGGAGCATCGTGCGGCTCTGGTCGTCGAACTCGAGTCGGCGCTCGCGCACGACACCGCCGCGGCCTGGGCGGATCGCCTGAACCGGATCGGAGTCGCGGCCGGTGTCGTGAACACGATCGGAGACGGCATCGCGCTCGCCGACAGGCTCGGACTCGACCCCGTGTGGGAGGCCGTGGGCGCCGATGGGCGACGCTCCCGGCAGATCCGCCCGCCGATCGCGTGGACCCCGGAGATTCCCGTGGCCGCGACGGCGCCGCCGCTGCTGGGCGAGCACGACGAGGCGATCCGCGCCTGGCTCGACGCCGAGGCCTAGGGCCTAGCGAGCGAGGTCGCGGAGTGCGATCCAGAGCTCGGCGGCCACGTCCGGATCGTCGAATGAGACGGCGAGCAGTCTCTCCGCGGCCAGGATGCGCGGACGGATGGTGTTCCGATGCACGCCCAGTGCACGTGCCGTGCGCTCCGCCTGCTGCCGATTGCGCAGGTAGGCGGTCACTGTCGGACGCAGATCCGGATCGGCGGTGGCGAGAGCGGCCACCCAGGTCCGGGCGCGATCGCCCGCATCGATCCGGAGACCGTCGGCCGCCGTGGAGCGGTGCATCGCGGTGACGCGCGCGGCGGTGGCGGCGACATCTTCGAGGCCGATCTCGCCGCTGAGCACGCCGGGGCCCTCGGTCGGCGCGGAATCGGCGGGCCACAGCGTGAGGTGCGCACCGTCGATGTCGATGGCGCGTCCGAGGCCGCCTCCTGCCGATGCCCCTCCGGCGAGCACACGGAAGAGCATCGGCAACTCCACGCCGGATGCCGCGGCCAGCGCTCGCGCGGCCGCGGCCTCGCCTCGGAAGGCGAGCGCGGTGATCCAGTCCTCGGGCGGAGTCGATCCGCCGACGTCTTCCGCGGTCAGCAGACGCAGCAGAGCGGTGGCGGTGAGCGCGAGTCGGCGATCGGAGCCGCCGAACGGCCGCCCCGCACCCAGAGCGAGAGCGCCACGCGTGCGCTCGCCGTCGGTGACCGCATGAGCCACCACGGTCGAGCCGTGCGAGACGAAGGAGGCGACCTCGACTCCTGAGCGCAACAGCGACCTCTCGACGTCGGCTCGCACCGAGGGCAGCATGCCCTCCAGCGACCGCGGATGCAGCAGTGCCGGAGCCGTGCCGTGCCCCAGCGGCAGCCATGCCACCCACCCCCCGATCGCCTGCGCCATCACGCGGACGACCGCCGCGATCGGATCGGGTCCCGCTGCCGCCTGCACCATTCGCGTGTGGGCGTGCGCCGTGCGGATCGCCTCCTCCTGACCTCCGCGGCCGGCGATCGACCAGAACGCGCGTGAGACGTCGAGGAAGGGTGCGCCGTCGGGGACCTCGAAGACCGGGATACCCGCCGCGCGACAGCGGTCGACGACCGCGCGAGGTGCGTGCTCCCATCCCTCGCCGAGGCCGATGCCGATCGCGCCGATGTCCTGTGCGGCGAGGCGGTCGACGTAGGCGTCCGCCGCCGTGGCCCGTAACGGGATGCCCGTGGTGAGCAGGAGCTCGCCGCCCTCGAGGTAACGTCCTGGATCGTCGAGCTCCGAGACGTGGACGCCGGTGATCGACCGCGCGGCGTCGAACGGGGCCAGCGGCCGCAGAGAGCTGCCGGCCAGAGCGACGAGTTCGCCGAGGGACACCATGGGTTCATTGTGCGTGATGCACAGCAATAGCGCAAAGGATGGGCGAGATGTACATGCGAGCACGGGCGCGGCGCTCTAGCGTCGACCTCATGACCTCCGTGCCCCATCTGATCACCGAGATCCCCGGCCCCCGATCGCGTGAGCTCCACGCGCAGCGGACTGCGGCCGTCGCCTCCGGATTCGGCGTCACCCTGCCCGTCTTCATCGCGAGCGCCGGAACCTCCACGCTCCAGGACGTCGACGGCAATACGCTCATCGACCTCGCCTCCGGCATCGCGGTCACGAGTGTCGGCGCCGCCAACCCCCGGGTGCGCGAGAACGTGGCGGCGCAGCTCGATCTCTTCACCCACACGTGCTTCATGGTCACCGAGTACGAGGGCTTCGTCCGTGTCGCCGAGTGGCTCAACCAGCATGTGCCGGGTGACTTCGAGAAGAAGACCGCGCTGTTCAGCACCGGCGCCGAGGCGGTCGAGAACGCGGTGAAGATCGCCCGTGCCCATACGGGTCGTCCAGGAGTGCTCGTCATCGACGAGGCCTACCACGGCCGTTCGCTGCTGACGATGGCCATGACGGCGAAGGAGCACCCCTACAAGACCTCGTTCGGTCCGTTCCCCGGCGACGTCGTCCGCGGCCCGAACGCGAACCCGCTGCGCGGCACCGGAGCGGAGGACGCTCTCGCAGAGATCGAGCGCATCGTCCTCGCGCACGGTCCCGCGCACTTCGCTGCGCTCGTCGTCGAACCGATCCAGGGCGAGGGCGGCTTCGTCGTCCCCGCCGAGGGTTTCCTCGCCGGCCTCCGCCGCCTCGCGGACGCCCACGGCATCGTCCTCGTGGTCGACGAGATCCAGACCGGTCTCGGCCGCACCGGGCGATTGTTCGCGAGCGAGCACGAGCAGGTCGCCGGCGACATCACACTGACCGCGAAGGCGCTCGGCGGCGGCCTTCCGCTCAGCGCCGTCACCGGTCGCGCCGACATCATGGATGCCGCGCATCCTGGCGGCCTCGGGGGCACCTATGCGGGCAACCCGCTGGCATGCGCCGCCGCGCTCGCGGTGTTCGAGGTGCTCGACGACCCGGGCCTGCTCCCGCAGGTCGCGGGCATCGAACAGCGCATCCGTCGCCACCTCGAACTGCTTCTCGTCGAGCTCGACGTCGTCGCCGATGTGCGCGGCCGCGGTGCCATGATGGCGATCGAGTTCGCCGACCCCGGGACTCTCGCGCCACGGGCCGACCTCGCGCAGCGCGTCTCGGCCGCGTGCCATGCGGCGGGCGTGATCTCGCTCACCTGCGGCACCTTCGGCAACGTCATCCGACTGCTCCCTCCGCTGGTCATAGACGACGACGTGCTCGACGCCGGGCTCGAGATCCTCACCGCATCCATCCGCTCCGTCGTCGCCGAGGAGGCAGCCGCATGACCACCGTTCCCGACCTGCTCGACTTCGACGAGATGCTCTCCGCTGACGAACGCACGACACGTGACCGCGTGCGGAGCTTCGTCGACGCCCGCATCCGCCCGCACATCGCCGACTGGTACGACCGTGCCGTCTTCCCCACGGAGCTCGTGCCCGAGCTCGCCGAGCTGGGCCTGCTCGGCATGCACCTCAGCGGCTACGGCTGCGCCGGCCGCAGCGCCGTGGAGTACGGCCTCGCGGCGATGGAGCTCGAGGCCGGTGACTCGGGGCTGCGCACCTTCGTGTCGGTGCAGGGATCTCTCGCGATGAGCGCCATCCACAAGCACGGCAGTGAGGAGCAGAAGCAGGAATGGCTCCCGCGGATGGCGCGGGGGGAGGTCATCGGCTGCTTCGGACTCACCGAGCCGAACTCCGGATCGGACCCGTCGAGCATGACGACGTTCGCGCGTCGGGAGGGTGACGAGTGGGTGCTCAACGGCGCCAAGCGCTGGATCGGGCTCGCCTCCATCGCGCAGGTCGCGATCATCTGGGCACAGACCGACGACGGCATCCGGGGCTTCATCGTGCCGACGGATGCCGAGGGATTCGTCGCGACGCCGATCGCCCCGAAGCTGTCCATGCGCGCCTCGATCCAGTGCGACATCACCCTCACCGACGTGCGGCTGCCCGCCGACGCGCAGCTGCCGGACGCGCGAGGACTGCGCGCTCCGTTCTCCTGCCTGAACGAGGCCCGTTACGGCATCGGGTGGGGAGTGATCGGCGCAGCCAGGGACAGTTACGCGACGGCCCTGTCGTACTCGCGCTCGCGCATGCAATTCAATCAGCCCATCGCGTCGTTCCAGCTCACCCAGCAGAAGCTCGTCGACATGGCCGTCGAGATCGAGAAGGCGCAGCTGCTCGCCCTGCGACTCGGCCGTCTGAAGGATGCCGGTGCGCTTGCTCCCCACCAGATCTCGGTCGCGAAGCTCAGCAACACGCGGGCCGCGATCTCGATAGCCCGGGAGGCGAGGACGATCCTCGGCGGCAACGGCGTCTCCGGCGACTATCCGCCCCTCCGCCATGCGGCGAACCTGGAGTCCGTGCGCACCTACGAGGGCACGGATGAGATCCACACGCTCGTGCTCGGCGCGCACATCACCGGCATCCCCGCCTTCCGGACCACCACCATCGAGGGAGCATCATGACCGCCATCACCCTGCGTCACTTCATCGACGGCGCCTGGATCGAGGGGCGTGGCGAGCCGCTCGTCGACGTGAATCCGAGCCGTCCGAGCGACATCGTCGCCGAGGGACCCGGAGCCTCGGACGCGGACGTCGACCGCGCCTACCTCGCCGCCAGGGCTGCGTTCGACGGGTGGCGCCGGACCCCGGCACGTGCACGCGCGTCCATCCTGCTGCGTGCGGCCGACATCATCGACGCGCATCGTGACGAATGGGGGCGGGAACTCGCCCGCGAGGAGGGCAAGACGGTCGCCGAGGCCGTGGCCGAGACCGGACACTCCGCGAACATCCTCCGCTTCCATGCGCAGGAGGTCGAGCGGCAGAGCGGCGGCGTCTTCGAATCCCCGACCCCGGGGGAGCGGATCCTCGTGATCCGCCGTCCCGTCGGGGTGATCGGGGCGATCACCCCGTTCAACTTCCCGATCTCGATCCCGGCATGGAAGCTCGCGCCCGCGCTCGTGTGGGGCAACACGGTGGTCTGGAAGCCGGCCACGTTCGTCCCCGTGCTCGCGATGCGCTTCGCCGAGGCGCTCGAACAGGCGGGCCTGCCGCGGGGCGTCCTGAACCTCGTCAACGGCACCGCCGCCGTGGGCGAGGCGATCGTGGCGCACCCCGAGGCGGATGCCGTGACCTTCACGGGCTCCACGAAGGTCGGGCGGCTCATCGCATCGCAGCTCGCGGCGCGCGGCATCCCGTTCCAGGGCGAGATGGGCGGCAAGAACGCCGCCCTCGTGCTCGCGGACGCCGACCTCGACGTCGCGGTGGAACAGGTGGCGGTCGGCGCGTTCCGCGCGGCAGGGCAGAAGTGCACCGCGACCTCGCGCGTGATCGTGCACGAGGCCGTGGCCGACGAGTTCCTGCGCCGTCTCGCGGCCCGCACCGAGCGGATGGTCGTCGGCGACGCGCGGGACGAGGGTGTCGAGGTCGGACCCGTCGTCGACATCGCGGCCCGCGACCGTGTCGCGGCGGCGCTGGTTCGCGCTCGGTCGACGGCGACAGCGATCGTCGCGCCGGAGCCCTACGCGACCGGCGACCTCGCGGAGGGGTACTTCGTCCCGCCGTCCGTGTTCGAGCTGCACGAGGACGCCCCCGGTGAACTCTGGACGGAGGAGCTCTTCGGTCCGGTCGTCGGCGTGCGCCGGGTGCCCAGCACCGAGGCGGGCATCGCGCTCGTGAACGACAGCGAGTACGGTCTGTCCACCGCCGTGTTCACGAGGGATCTCGCCGACGCGCTGCGTGCGATCGAGGACATCAGGGTCGGGGTCGTGCACATCAACTCGGCATCGGCCGGCGCCGATCTGCATGTGCCGTTCGGTGGCAGCGGGGCGAGCGCGCTCGGTCCGAAGGAGCAGGGGGCTGCGGCCAGGGACTTCTTCACGGAGACGGCGACGGTGTACCTGCGAGGCTGAGTCGACGGGCGGAGACGGGTCTACCGTCGTGTCCGATTTCCGCCAGCCGATGCCAGCGACCGGTGGCAGAGTGGAGGCATGAGCCTTCCCCTGACGGACTTCGACGAGCGGTACCGCGCGATCAGCGCTCGCGATACGCGCTTCGACGGCCAGTTCGTCACCGCGGTGCGCTCGACCGGCATCTACTGTCGCCCCAGCTGCCCCGCCCGAACGCCCAAACCCGAGAACGTCACCTTCTACCCGACGAGCGCGGCGGCCCATGAGGCCGGGTTCCGCGCGTGCAAGCGCTGCCTCCCCGAGGCCGCTCCCGGCTCTCCTGCCTGGGACATCCGCAGCGACACCGCCGCGCGTGCGATGCGGCTGATCGCCTCCGGTGTCGTCGAGCGCGAGGGTGTGCCGGGGCTCGCGGCGCGGCTCGGATACTCGAGTCGCCATCTCACGAGGCTGCTCGCAGCCGAGCTCGGCGCAGGGCCCCTCGCCCTCGCGCGTGCGCACCGGGCCCACACGGCTCGGATGCTGCTGGTCGGCACCGACATGCCGATCGCCGACGTCGCGTTCTCGGCCGGGTTCTCCAGCATCCGCCAGTGCAACGAGACGATCCGCGAGGTCTTCGATCTCACCCCCACCGCTCTGCGCGCCCGGCGCCCCGCGGGGGAGCATGCGGTTCCCGGCAGCATCGATCTCGTGCTGCCCCACCGGGGTCCTCTCGACGCCGCCGGTGTCTTCGCCTGGATGGCCGCGCGGGCGGTCGACGGCGTCGAAGAGGCGACGACGACGTCGTTCTCCCGTCACCTGCGCATGCCCGGCGGCCCCGCCTGGTTCGAGGTGCGTCAAGATGCCGGCGAGCGCGTGCACCTGCGCGCACAGGTCGCGAAGCTGGCTGATCTCGCGCCCCTCGTCGCCGTCGTGCGTCGACTGTTCGACCTCGACGCCGACCCGATCGCGATCGAGGAGGCGCTGAGCGCGCACCCCGAACTCGCTCCGCTGGTCGCGCGCACGCCCGGCATGCGTGTGCCCGGAGCCGCGGATCCGCACGAGATGCTGATCCGCGCGATGATCGGGCAGCAGATCACGGTCGTCGCGGCGCGCACGGCGCTGACGGCGCTCACCGCCGCGCTGGGGGAGCGGACCGAGAACGGCCTGCTGTTCCCGACCATGGCAGCGATCGCCGAGCGCGGCGCGGACGTCCTCCGCGGGCCCGTGGCACGCATCCGCGCGATCACCGGAGCCGCGACCGCGCTCGCCGAGGGCTCACTCGCTCTCACGGTCGGCGACGACGGCGTCGAGCAGCGCGCGGCGCTGCTCGCGATGCCGGGCATCGGGCCCTGGACCGCCGACTACGTCCGCATGCGGGTGCTCGGTGATCCGGACGTGCTGCTGCCCGGCGACGTCGCCCTGCGGGCGGGCGCGGCGGCATCCGGTCTCCCCGGCGATCCGGCGGGGATCACCGCGTGGGCGGCGCGCACCGCGCCCTGGCGCAGCTATCTCAGCGCCCACCTCTGGCGCGCGGCGCCGGTTCGCGCGCCCCGCCGACGCGCCGCGGCGCCGCGCACGAGCACGGCACCGCGCATCATCACGAAGGAGACATCATGACCGCGATCATCCAGACCGTCGACACCCCGGACGGGCCGTTCACGATCCTGGCGGATGCCGAGCAGCGCGTGCTCGCCTCCGGCTGGACGGAGTCTGTCGAGGCGATTCGCGCACGCCTCGGGTCCCGGCATCCGCTCGCCCTCATCGAGGGCAGAGGCGTCGTGGGCCGGGGCGTCGAGGAGCAGGGCATCGCGGGACGGATCGTCGAGGGGGAGACGGATGCCGCCTCGGCGGTGCGCGCGTACTACGGCGGCGACCTCTCTGCGATCGACGACGTCGCCGTCGCGCAGACGGGCACCGAGCTGCAGCTCGCCGGCTGGGCCATGCTGCGCCGCATCCGCCCCGGGGAGCCACTGACGTACACGCAGTTCGCCGACCGTCTCGGCAATCCGCGGGCGGTGCGAGCCGCGGCCTCGATCTGCGCGCGGAACGCGCCGGCCCTCTTCGTCCCCTGTCACCGGGTGCTGCGCACCGACGGCACACTCGGGGGATTCGCCTGGGGAGTGCCGGTCAAACGGGGACTTCTCGCGCGGGAGGCCGCCGCCTGACAACCCCTGTCCGGCTGAATTCGCCGACGAGGGAATGACTCTTGCGTCCAGCCGGTTCACAGGAATAGGCTGGAGGGCTGTCGCGTCGACCGAGCGGCATCGCCGAGCCCTGAGGAGGACACCATGACAACGATCGTCACCACGCGCTCCGCAATCCTCGGCTCGATCCCGGTGCGCGGGTATCGCGGCTAGCGCCGCGTACCCCGTCTCCGTCTTCCTCCGCTCCGGACCAGCGGCGGCTTCCGCCGCGCCGCGTCCGTCGTCACGCATCCTTTCGCATACGAAACTCGTCTGAGAGTCATGTCCTCGTCGCCATCGCAGAATCCGTCCCCGTCCTCCTCGCTCTCCACTCCGGCGGCGCTCTGGCGCCTCAAGCCGTTCGTCCGTCCCGTCATCTGGCGTCTGTTCGGTGGGGCGTGCAGCGCACTCGCCGCCGCGATCATCGCGCTGATGATCCCGATCGTCCTCGAGCAGATCATCCGCGGCCCCGTCATGTCCGGGGCGATCGACGCCATCGTCTGGGGTGCCGTCGCCGTGTTCGGGCTCGCGCTCGGCGAGGCGCTCATGGTGTGGCTGCGCCGCCAGTTCGTGCTCAACCCCTCGACCGAGGTCGAGTACCGGATGCGCACGGATCTCTATGCGCGCCTGCAGACCCTGCCCGTCGCGTTCCATGACCGGTGGCAGTCGGGGCAGCTGCTGAGCCGCATGATGCAGGACATCGGTCTCATCCGTCGCTGGCTCGCTTTCGGGCTCGTGCTGCTCGTCGTCAACGTGCTCACGATCGTGATCGGCGCGGTGCTGCTCTTCCGGTGGCACTGGCTGCTCGGCGCGATCTTCATCGTGACGGCGATCCCGCTGTGGATCCGCGGCTACCTGTTCGAGAAGCGCTACGGCGCTCTGACCCGGCGCAGCCAGGACCAGGCCGGAGACCTCGCCACCAGCGTGGAGGAGAGCGTGCACGGCATCCGGGTGCTCAAAGCGTTCGGTCGCGGAAAGCATGCCCTCACCCGATTCAGCCGTCAGGCCGAGACGCTGCGCGAGACCGAGATGAGCAAGGCCGGCGCCATCGCGTCGATCTGGTTCTGGCTCGACCTCATGCCGCAGATCGCCTTCGGGCTGAGTCTGATGTCGGGCATCTGGCTCATCTCGCAGGGAGCCATCGAGCTGCCGGAGCTGTTCGCGTTCTTCGCGATGGCGACCGTGCTGCGGTGGCCGATCGAGTCGATCGGATTCCTGTTCTCGTTCATGCTCGATGCCCGCACGGCGACCGATCGCGTGTTCGACATCTTCTCGGAGATCAACACGATCACCGATCCGGAGAAGCCGGTCAGCATCGAGGAGCCTCGGGGCGAACTGGCCTTCGAGGGCGCCCGGTTCCGCTATCAGGACGCGGGCGCTCACGAACGCGATCTGCTCGACGGCATCGACCTCGTGCTGCGCCCCGGTGAGACCATGGCTCTCGTCGGCCTCACCGGCAGCGGCAAGACCACGCTGACGACCCTTCCCGCGCGGCTGTACGACGTGACGGGCGGTCGGGTCACGCTCGACGGCGTCGATGTGCGCGACCTCGGCCTGGCCGAACTCCGCCGGCACATCGCCATGGCGTTCGAGGACGCGACCCTGTTCTCGGCATCCGTTCGCGAGAACGTGCTGCTGGGGCGTGCCGATCTCGACGTCCACTCCGACGAGGCGGAGCGGGTGCTCCGCGAGGCGCTCGACGTCGCGCAGGCGGCGTTCGTCGACTCGCTGCCCGAGGGCGTCGAGACGATCATCGGCGAGGAGGGGCTGAGCCTCTCCGGTGGCCAGCGCCAGAGGCTCGCGCTCGCGCGAGCGGTCGCCGCGAACCCCAAGGTGCTCGTGCTCGACGACCCGCTGTCGGCACTCGACGTCGACACCGAGGCTCTCGTCGAGGAGGCGCTGCGCCACGTGCTCGCCGACACGACGGCCCTCATCGTCGCGCACCGTCCGTCGACGGTCGCTCTCGCCGATCGGGTCGCGCTGCTCGAGCGCGGGCGCATCACCGCTGTCGGAACGCACTCCGAACTGCTGAAGACGAGCAGCCACTACCGGCATGTCATCTCCAGCCTCGAAGCAGAGGAGGCGGCGCGCACCGGGGCGATCCCCGTCGTGCGTGACACCGCCGACGAGGTCGAGGAGGCCGTGCACGAGGGGATCCGCGAGGACGCCGCCACCGAAGACCCGATCGCAGAGAAGGAGGTGCAGCGATGAGCTCCGCCATCACCGGGACCCAGGACGAGGATCGCTCCCGCTACACACGGGAGGAGAGCAGGGCGATCCGTCAGCGCTCGCTGCGTCTGCTCGGTTCGCTCGTGCGCCCGCTGCGACCCCAGATCGTGCTCGCCGCCCTCGTGCTCGTGGTGTCGACCGCCCTGCAGGTCGCGGGACCGATCCTCATCAGCATCGGTCTCGACCGTGCCCTGCCGGCCGTTCTCGACGGCGCCGACTGGATGCCGACCTTCCTCATCGGCGGCGTCTACCTGCTCGCGGGCGCCGTGGCCGCCGTGCTGATCGCCTGGTATGTGATGATCGCCGCTCGCCTCACCCAAGCGGTGCTGCTCGATCTGCGCAAGCGCATCTTCCTGCACACGCAGAAGCTCAGTCTGGAGTTCCACGAGTCGTACACGTCGGGCCGCATCATCTCGCGTCAGACGAGCGATCTCGACTCGATCAAGGAGCTGCTCGACGGAGGCCTCAACGAGTTGGTCTCCGGGGTGCTGTTCGGTGTCTTCACCTTCATTGCGCTGTGCGTGTGGGACTGGCAGTCCGGAGTGATCCTCGCGATCGCCGGCATCCCGCTGTTCCTGCTCATGCGCTGGTTCTACTCGCGCTCGCAGCTCGTGTACCGCGAGTCCCGCGTGATCAGCGCGAAGGTGATCGTGCAGTTCGTCGAGACGATGACCGGCATCCGCGCCGTCAAGGCGTTCCGCAAGGAGCCGCGCAACGACGACGCCTTCCAGAAGGTCGCCGGCGACTACCGCGACGTGAACCGGCGCTCGATGCTGCTGTTCGGCACGTTCGAGCCGGGGCTGATGGGCGTCGCGGCGCTCACCCTCGGACTCGTCGTGTTGTGGGGCGGCATCCGGGTCTCCGATGGCGCGCTGACGGTCGGCGTCCTGCTGTCCGCGGTGTTGTACGTGCGGAACTTCTTCGCGCCGATGCAGGAGATCGCGATGTTCCTGAACTCGTACCAGTCCGCCACAGCCGCACTCGAGAAGGTGTCCGGTGTGCTGGAGGAGGTGCCGACGGTTCCCGATCCCGAGAAGCCGATCGACCTCTGGGAGTCCCGAGGGCACATCGAGTTCGACGAGGTGACCTTCGGGTACAACGGCGACAAGACGATCCTGCCCAACTTCTCGCTCGACATCCCGGCGGGTCAGACGATCGCACTGGTCGGGACGACCGGTGCGGGCAAGTCGACCCTCGCGAAGCTCATCTCGCGCTTCTACGATCCTTCGGAGGGGCGCGTGACGCTCGACGGAGTCGACCTGCGCACCCTGCATCCGAAGGATCTGCGCCGGGCGATCGTGATGGTGACGCAGGAGGCCTACCTCTTCAGCGGCACCGTCGCCGACAACATCGCGCTCGGCAAGCCGGATGCGACGCTCGACGAGATCCGCGCGGCCGCCCGAGCCGTGGGCGCGGACGAGTTCATCTCGTCGCTGCCCGACGGCTACGGCACCGATGTGAACAAGCGCGGCGGTCGGGTGTCGGCCGGGCAGCGGCAGCTGATCTCGTTCGCGCGGGCCTTCCTCGCCGATCCGTCGGTGCTGATCCTCGACGAGGCGACCGCGTCGCTGGACATCCCGTCGGAACGCCTGATCCAGGATGCTCTGCAGACGCTGCTCAAGGACCGCACGGCGATCATCATCGCGCACCGTCTGTCGACGGTCGCGATCGCGGATCGGGTGCTGGTGATGGAGCACGGCCGGATCATCGAGGACGACAGCCCCGACGCCCTGATCGGCGGCACGGGCAGGTTCGCGCAGCTGCATGCGGCGTGGCAAGAGACCCTCGTCTGACGCCCGGGCTCGGACGCGGGTTTAGCGGCCGAGATCGGAGGACCGCACCCAGATCGGATGATCTTTACTGAATCGTCCGAACAGGGTGTGATCCTCCGATCTCGCTATGCGGCCCGCAGATGAAGTCCTCGCGCGATCGCCTGGGAGAGCGCGTTCTCGACCTCGGGCCACCGATGGATGACCTGGGCATACGAGAAGCGGAGAACTGTGTAGCCGCGCATCCGGAGCATCGCATCGTGAGCGATGTCGCGCGTCCGATCCGCTGAAGAGGAGTGAAAGCTCCATCCGTCGATCTGCACGATGAGGTGGGTTCCTATGAGGAAGTCGATCGTGCGCCCCGCCAGGAAGACCTGCATGCGCACGGGTACGCCCCAAGAACTCAGCCGAACACGGAAGATCGTCTCGAGCGATGAATCCGTGCCAGGACGGAGTTGTTCGGCACATCGTCGGGCGATCGCGTCACGCCAGCGGACCTGCCGGAGGGAGTCGATCGAGATCTGTTCGACGCGTGCCGCGCTCTCCCACATCGCGACCGCATGCTCGAGCGCGAGACAGCGCGCCGCATGCGCGAGCGCGTCCTCTACGGACGCCTCGAGCATTCGAGGACGCGCCGGTCCGAGCGGCTTCGACCAGTGGGCGACGACGTCGCTTCGGGGCACAGCGGCGCCCGGGGAGAGATGCACGTGCAGGGCCCCGGAGTCCTCGGGCGGCACCCACCACCCCCGTCGGCGTGCCGAAGAGACGCAGGTGAGCGCCCCTCCGGCTGCCGCAGCGCGGCGAAGATCCGTCGGAGCATCCGATCGTGCGAGCCATCGTCGCCCGATGGGCTCTACACTGGCGTCCGCGATCGCTCGACGAATGGCGTGAGGCGAGTATCCGGCATCCCGTGCGTCCGAGCGGTGGGCGATCCCGCCCTGTGCGTGCAGCCATTGTGTCAGTTCCATAGGCGTCACTCTGCCGTGCGCGAGGTCGGAGTCGCGCGATGCATGGATAAGACCACGTGTTCCGCCTCTGTGGACGAACGACCTTGATCGGACGGATGCATCGAAATCGGACGATGAGCTCGGGAACGTCCGAGAAAGTCGAGGTTCTCCGAATTCACTGCACGGGCACGACCCGGGCCGCAGCGCGGGCCCCGGGCCGATGCGTCGGTAGCATCGAGGCATGGACCCATTGATGCTCCTCGGTGAGTGGTGGTGGACCGCGGCCGTCGGAATCGGCGGCGTGACAGCCGGCACCATCGCGCTGCGCCGACGCGGATCCACGAACGGACGGCGCATCGCGTACGACGCCGCCCGCCACGAGCTCAGGGAAGCCAGGGCCGCGCTCGTCGAGAAGCGGGCAGCGGTCAAGATCGCACGAGCCGACCACCAGCACGTGAGCGCCGAACGGTCGGCGCGTCGGGCGGGTCCCGAGCAGGTCGCCAGCGCCAAGCGGATGCTGCGCGACGCCGAACGCGACCTCAAGGCGGGCTTCGCCGATGTCCGCGCGAAGCGCGCGAGGCTCAGCGTCGCCAGGGCCGCGATCCCCGCGGCATCCGGTCCTCGTCCGCTCGACCGGCTCCGTGCCGAGCACGACCACATCGTCGGCCGCTGGATCCTGTACGAGACGGACCCCGGCCTGCAGATCTCCTACCCGGCGATGACCGACGTCAAGCAGCCCGCGACCGCCGCGTATCTCCGCGCCTCGGGCGAGGCCGTCGAAGCGCGTCGCATCGCGGGGGACTCGCCGACCCCCGCGCAGTACGCGGCCTACCGCGACGCGGTCGCGGCCCTCGCTCGGGCTCTCGACGTCGCCGAGCACGCCGCCCGCGCCCAAGCGGGGGAGTCGCCGTCGGCAGCGGCTTGGCAGGATGCCGCGCAGGACGTCATCACCCGCTCCGCCGAGGCGCTCGACAGGGCGGCGGGCGCCGCGGCATCCGCGATCGAGGCGTGGACGACCCGCAAGCGTCGCGGCGACGGCCGCTGACCCGACGACCAGGCCGTGAGACCCCGCTCACGGCGAGGCCCCGTCCGCGCATGCGCGGACGGGGCCTCGAACAGCCGGGATCAGCCGTTGACGGTGCGTGAGCCGATGAGCTCGCGGTACCAGTGCCCGGAGTCCTTCACCGTGCGCTCGAGAGTGTCGAAGTCGACCCGCACGATGCCGAACCGCTTGGCGTAGCCGTAGCCCCACTCGAAGTTGTCCAGCAGCGACCACACGAAGTAGCCGCGCAGGTCCACGCCGCGCTCGAGAGCCCGGTGCGCCGCTGTGAAGTGCCGACGGAGGTAGTCGGTGCGCTCGGGGTCGGGGATCGACCCGTCCTCGGCGACCTCGTCCTCGAATGCGGCCCCGTTCTCGGTGACCATGAGCGGCTGCTCGGGGAACTGCTCCGAGAGCGACACGAGCAGCTCCTCCAGTCCCTCCGGCGCGATGTTCCAGCCCATGGCGGTGTACGGACCCGGCTGCTCGACGAACTCGACGATCCGGTCGCTGCCCGGCCAGGCGGTGCCACCCGCGGCGCCCTTGTGCCCGTCGTTCTGCTGCTGCGGCGAGACGCCGTCCCACAGCCGAACGGTCGCCGTGGAGTAGTAGTTCACCCCGAGCACGTCGATCGGCTGGTTGATGGTCGCGAGATCGCCGTCCTGCACGAACGCCCAGTCGGTGACCGCGGCGGTGTCCTCGAGCAGATCCGCCGGGTACTCGCCGCGCAGCATCGGATGCGTGAACGCGCGGTTCGCGAGAGCGTCGATGCGCCGCATCGCCTCCGCGGCCCCGTCGCCCTGCCCACGCAGAACGTGGAAGTTCAGCGTGACCGAGTAGTCCGGATCGCCGCTCGAGGTCGATCGCAGCGCCTGCACCGCCCGCCCATGGGCGAGGTTCAGATGGTGCACGGCCGACAGGGCGGATGCCGGCTCGTGGCGACCGGGGGCGTGACCGCCCTGGCCGTAACCGAGGTAGGCCGAGCACCACGGCTCGTTCAGCGTCGTCCAGGTGTGCACCCGGTCGCCGAGCGCCGTGCCCATGATCTCGGCGTAGCGCTCGAACGCGTCGGTGGTCGCACGCGAGGTCCAGCCTCCGGCGTCCTCGAGATACTGCGGAAGGTCCCAGTGGTACAGGGTCGCCACCGGTCGGATGCCGCGCTCGAGGAGCCCGTCGACCAGACGGGAGTAGAAGTCGAGTCCTGCCTGGTTCACCTCTCCTGACGCGGTCGGCACGATGCGGGGCCAGGCGATCGAGAAGCGGTACGCCTGCAGCTCGAGCTTCGACATGAGGTCGAGGTCCTGATCGACCCGGTGATAGTGGTCGCAGGCCACATCACCGGTGTCGCCGTTCCACACGCGGCCGGGTGTCTTGCTGAACGTGTCCCAGATCGACGGGGTGCGGCCGTCCTCCGAGGCCGCCCCCTCGATCTGGTACGACGCCGTGGCAGAGCCGAACGTGAAGCCCTCGGGGAAGACGAGCCCAGCGCCGCGGTAGCCGTCGGTCACGCGGTGACCTCCGACAGGTCGACAGGGTAGGTCTCCACGCGGCCGTCCGGGTTCGTCACCGTGACGGATGCCGTGCCGCTGCCGCCAGGGAACACACGGAACGTGAGCCCCTCGTGGTAGTCGTAGTCCGGCCGGTCCACGCGCGCACCCCAGGGGAGTGCTGTCCCTGGGCGGACGTAGAGCGGGAGCGAGTCGAAGCCGTGCGTCTCGCGGCGCCAGCCGCCCCCGGTCACCGTCTCACCGGTGAGCAGCGACGTCCACTCGCCGGTCGGCAGGTAGAACTCCACCTCGCCGTCGGGCGAGAACACCGGCGCGACGAGCAGATCGGAACCCAGCATGTACTGCCGGTCGAGATAGGCGCTCGAGGGGTCCTCCGGGAACTCGAGCACCATCGGGCGCATCAGCGGCACACCCGTCGTCGCGGCTTCCAGCCCCTGCTGGTAGAGGTACGGCATCAGGCGCAGTTTGAGGTGCGTGAAGATCCGGGTGACGTCGACGGCCTCGTCGTCGAACGCCCACGGCACTCGGTACGAGCTCGACCCGTGGAAGCGCGAGTGCGACCCCAACAGGCCGAAGGCCGTCCAGCGCTTGAACACGCCGGCATCCGGCGTCCCCTCGAAGCCGCCGATGTCGTGGCTCCAGAACGCGAAGCCCGAGAGTGCGAGCGACAGGCCTCCGCGCAGCGTCTCGGCCATCGAGGTGAACGTCGACGTCGAATCGCCGCCCCAGTGCACGGGCATGCTCTGCCCGCCGGCGGTCGCGGAGCGCGCGAACAGCACTGCCTCTCCCTCGCCGCGGGTCTCGGTGAGCACGTCGTACACCGCGCGGTTGTAGAGGTCCGTGTAGAGGTTGTGCATGCGCTCGGGATCCGCGCCGTCGGACCAGACGACATCGGTGGGGATGCGCTCGCCGAAATCGGTCTTGAAGCAGTCGACGCCCTGGGCGACGAGCGCCCGCAGCTTGCCCTGGTACCACGCCGTCGCCTCGGGGTTCGTGAAGTCGACGAGCCCCATGCCGGCCTGCCAGAGATCCCATTGCCAGACGGTGCCGTCGGCGCGCTTCACGAGGAAGCCCTGGTCGGCGGCTTCGCGGAAGAGCGGGGAGCGCTGAGCGATGTACGGGTTGATCCACACGCACACGCGCAGATCCTTGTCGTGCAGTCGTTCGAGCATGCCCTCGGGGTCGGGGAACACCCGCGGATCCCACTCGAAGTCGCACCAGTTGAACTCGCGCATCCAGAAGCAGTCGAAGTGGAACACCGACACGGGCAGCTCCCGCGCGGTCATCTCGTCGAGGAACGAGTTCACGGTCGCCTCGTCGTAGTCGGTCGTGAAGCTCGTCGAGAGCCACAGGCCGTACGACCACGCGGGCACCACGGGCGGGCGGCCGGTGAGCGCGGTGTACCGACCCAGCACCGCCTTGGGCGTGGGACCGGCGAACACGAAGTACTCCAGCGCCTCGCCCGACACCGAGAACTGCACGCGTTCGACGGCCTCGGAGCCGATCTCGTAGGAGACGTGGCCCGCATCGTTCACGAGGATGCCGTAGCCGCGGCTCGACAGGTGGAACGGCACGTTCTTGTAGGCCTGCTCGCTGGAGGTACCGCCGTCGGCGTTCCAGATGTCGACGCTCTGACCGTTTTTCACCAGGGGGCCGAACCGCTCGCCGAGACCGTAGATCTGCTCACCCACGCCGAGTTCGAGCTGCTCGTGCACGAACGACGCGGGGCGGGGAACGCCGCCGCCCTGGCGGGCGTTGCTCACGATGCCGGGATCGACCTGCGCTCCGGGGGCGAGCTGGACGTAGCCCTGGGCTTTGAGTCCGCTCCCCGTGACCCGCCGTCCGTCGACCTCGAACGAGAGGTTCCACGGCGCGCCGGGAGCGATGCGGGCGACCAGGGCGCCGGCATCCAGCACGCCGCCGTCGGCCGTGACGGAGACGGATGCCGAACCCGCGCCGGCCCCAGGGAGTACGAAGCCGTCGTGTGTCCGGGAGCCCGCGTGGTGCTCTATCCGCACGCGGATGACGCCCTCGGCGGGGGAGGAGAGGGTCGTGGTGAGCACCGGCCGGTTGAGTGTGTCGCCGCGCTTGGCGATCACCATGGTGGGGGCGGTGACGACGATGCCGGGTCCGTCGGGGGTGTCGGTGGTCTCTGCGATGTCGTACGCCTCCTGCGCATAGAGCGCGGTGACGCCGGGGCGAAGCTGCCAGAACCCGTCGGTGAACTTCATTACTTGACTGCTCCTGCCGTGATGCCCCGGGTGAGGGTGCGCTGGAAGATGAGGAAGAAGATGAGCGTGGGGATGATGCCGAGAAGGGCCGATGCGCTCGTGGTGGTGACGTCCATGAGCCGGTCGCCCTGCAGCACGCTGATCGCGACGGGAACCGTCTGGTTCGAGTTCGAGGCGAGGAACGTCAGCGGGATGAGGAACTCGTTCCACGTCCAGATGAAGAAGAAGATGAGCAGCACCGACAGTGTCGGGCGGCTGATCGGGAAGACGACGCGCCACAGGATCTGCCAGCGGTTGGCTCCGTCGAGGGATGCCGCTTCGAGCACCTCCTTCGGGAAGGTGCCGTACACCGACGACAGCAGGTAGGTGCCGAACGCGGCCTGGATCACCGTGAAGACGATGATGACCGACCAGATGTTGTCGTAGAGACCCACCGACTTGAACATGTAGTACAGCGGGTAGAGCAGGGCCTCCTGCGGCAGCAGGTTCGCCAGCAGGAAGAGCAGCACGATCCAGCTGCGGCCGCGCACGCGGCCGATGCCGATGGCGAAGGCGTTGAGCATCGAGATTCCGACCGCGAGCACCGAGACGACTCCGGCGATGAAGATCGAGTTCCAGACCTTCTCGGGGAAGTTCACCCGTTCCCAGAACTTGATGATGCCGCCGAAGTCCAAGGACTCGGGGAAGGCGAGCGGACCGGAGGTCGCGTAGTCGACCGGCGACTTGAACGAGTTCACCAGCACCAGGTAGAACGGCGCGATGACGAGCAGCGCGCCCACGATCACGAGGGCGAGCAGCAGCCAGTCGATGGGCCGCTTCTTGGTCATGCCGCCGCGTGCGCGGCTCTTCGTGGACTTCCCGGTCACGATGGCAGTGGTCGCGTGCATCACAGCCCCGCCCTTTCCTTGCGCTCGAGCGAGTTCTGCACGCGGATGAAGACGATCGACACGATCACGACGACGATCGTGAGGACGGTCGCGATCGTGGCGCCGTAGCCGACGTTCCGCTTGGTGAAGAACTCCTGGTAGGCGTAGTACGCCGGCACGAGCGTCGAGCCCGCGGGGCCGCCACGCGTGATGATGTAGACCGGCCCGAACACCTTGAGAGCGGCGATCGTGCAGGTGAGGGTGACGACGAAGATCTCCGGACGGATGATGCTCATCGTGATCGCGGAGAAGCGCTGGAACCAGTTGGCGCCGTCGAGTTCCGCCGCTTCGTAGAGTTCGGGATCGACGCGCTGGAGGGCCGCCATGAACACGACGACGGGGTAGCCCAGCTGCACCCAGACCATGACGACCATCAGGACGATGAGCGCCGAGGGCATCTGCCCCAGCCAGTCGTACGGCGGTGCGCCGAACCAGCTGAGGATCTGGTTCAGTGCGCCGTCCTCTCCGGGGCGGACGATCCATCCGATCACGATGCCGGCGACGGCGATGGGGAGGATCTGGGGGAGGTAGTAGGTGGCACGGAGGAAGCTGCCGACCTTGCCGCCGAATTTGCGGCCGACGACGTCGAACAGCAGTGCGGCGACGATGAGACCGACGATCGTCGGCACGACGACCATGGCGAGGATCATCCACACCGAGTTGGTGAAGGAGGTCCAGAAGTCGCTGTCGGTGAGGATCTTCTGCCAGTTCTCCAGGCCGATGAACTCCGGCGTCCGCACACCCTTCCACTTCGTGAACGTGAGATACACGTTCCAGATGAGGGGCACGATGACGACGACGAGCAGCAGCACGAAGCCGGGGAGCAGGTACAACCAGTAGGCGCCGGTTCCGCCGCTGCGCTGCGGGATCGACGGCTGTTCGGGCGGCAGCTTGGCGCGGCGGCCCTCGCGTGTGGCGAGTGACATGTTCATCTCCAGGAGGGGTGCGGGGGCGGCACCGACGTGGCGCCGCCCCCGCGGTCGATCAACGGAATTCGGCGGTGCCCTCGTCGTACTGCTCGCCGAGGTTGGCGTTCGTGGTCTCCACGTCCTGAACACCGGTCACGAGACCCTGCAGCTCCTGCACGATCACGTCGTAGAAGCCGGGCGCGGGCCAGTCGGGGTAGAAGGACAGGCCGTCGGCATCGAGGATGCCGTTGAACGTCTCGATCAGCGCAGCGCTCTTCTCATCCGTGATGTCCGCAGTGTCGGCTGCGACGGGCAGTCCGCCGTTGTTGCCGATGATCGCCTGGATCTCCGGACGCATCGTGATGTCGATGAACTTGTAGGCGAGCTCCTTGTTGGCCGCGTTCTCGGGGACGACCCAGAGGTTGCCCGACGATCCGAGCGAGAGGTCGGCGCCGGGGAAGGCGTCGAGGGTCCAGTCGAAGCCCGTGGCCTCGGCGACGAAGCGTCCGAACCACCAGGAGCCCGAGACGAAGATCGGCGAGGTGCCGTTGATGAACGAGACACCAGCGTCCTCCGCCTTGACCGAGGAGACGTCCGAGGCGATGTAGCCCTTGTCGACGTACTCTTGCAGGGTTTCGGTGGCCGAGGTGATCTCGGGGCCCTGCCAGTCGACCTCGCCCTTGTAGAGCTGGTATGCGTCGACGAAGTCCCGGTCGCCCTCAAGCAGTGCGAGCTGGTACCAGAGCTGACCGAGCGGGTACTCCGCTCCTGCTTCGGCCAGGGGAGTGATGCCCTGCGCGACGAACGCATCGAGAACGTTCACGAACTCCTCGTACGTGGTCGGGATCTCGAGGCCTGCCGCCGCGAACGCGTCCTTGTTGTAGTAGACGCCCACGAACTCGCCGTAGTTCGGCACCCCGTACCAGGTGTCGCCGCCCATGACCCCGTCCTCGGAGTACTTCGCGGTGGTCTGCAGTGACGGGGCGAGCTTGTCGGCCCAGCCGTACTCGTCTACCGCGTCGGAGATGTCGGCGATCAGACCGGTGGATGCCAGGAAGCCGGCGGTCGCGTTGCCCTTGTTGAACTCCATGAGGTCGGGGGCGGCGTCGGTGTCGAGCACCTGGCTCGCGGTCTTCTGGATCTGCTCGAAGGACTTCTCCTCGAACTCGACCTTCGCGCCGGTCTCCTCTTCGAAGATCGAGATGGCCTCGGCCCAGGCCTTGCCCATGGCGCTGTCGGCACCCTCGTAGTGCCAGAGCTTGAGGGTGTCGCCGTCGCCGCTGTCGCCCCCGGAAGAGGGGGTGCAGCCGGCCAGGGCGATGCCCGTCGCGGTCAAGGCGGCGAGGGCCGCCAGCGTCTTCTTCCTACGGATGTTGCGTGCCATCGTCGGCACTCCTTTCGTGATGGCCTGATCGGCCGGGACACTTCGGTGGGTCGGATCTTCAGTTGTGGACGCGCAATCGAAGCGTTTCGACAACGATCATGCGTGAGTGGAAGTGGGCTCGCATCACTCCCTGGCGGGCGCGATCGAACCGGCGGGGTGGTACTCCGGCGGGATGAGGTAGATCTCCGCGGGTACCGAGCGATCCTCGAGGCGGGCCACGGCGAGATCGACGGCCAACTCGCAGGACTGCATCGGCACGAGCGGGATCGTGTCGATCGGTGCCGACAGGGCGCCGGTGTCGAACGACGCCGCGGCCGAGATGATCGACACGTCCTGGCCGACCCGCAGGCCGTGTTCCGAGAGCACGGCGAGCAGGGTCTCGTGCACGTCGCCGACCGCGTGGACGACGAATGCTCGATCGCCGCGGGCGAGGGCGCGCTCGGTCGCTTCGCGGACCGCGTCGGGTTCGGTGGTCGTGGCGCCGGTGGTCGCCCATTCGAGGGACACGCCGCGCTGAAGTGCGCCGTCCTGCACGCCGTGCAGCAGACGGCGGGGGAAGTTCGATTTGCGGTACGAGACCTCGGTCTGCCCGAGCAGTGTGATGCGGCGATGCCCGGCATCCGCCAGTCGATCGATCGCCAGACGCCCCGCGGATTCGAAGTCGAGATCGACGCAGGTGAGTCCCGCGCTGTCATCGGGGATGCCGATGAACACCGTCGGTGTGCGCACGGTGCGGGCGATCTGCGCGCGCTCGTCGTCGGGGGCGACGTCGAGGACGAGGATGGCGTCGACGAGCCTGCTCGCTGCCACGCGGTTCATGCCCTCCGATGTCTGCTCATCGGTGAGGAGCAGGATGTCGTAGCCTCGACGGCGAGCCGCGACCGCCGTCGCCAGCACGAAGGACATGTGCGTGGGGGCGTGGGTGTCGGCTCGCAGGGGTTCGGTGAGGGCGAAGATGTTCGTGCGCCGCCCGGCCAGCATGCGGGCTCCGGCGTCGGGCTCGTAGCCGAGATCTCGGGCGGCGTCCTCGATGCGTCGTCGCGTCTTCTCAGAGACGGGTCGCTTGCCGCTGAGCGCGTACGAGACGGTGCTGATCGATACACCGGCGGCCTTCGCCACCTCGTGGATCGTCGTCATCGGGACTCCGTCGTCGTTTCGGATTCATCGAAGCGCTTCGCTACCGCTTCCTGAGCGATGATACGCACGACCCGACGCGGAGCGCAACCCTTTTGTGGTTGCAACCAACAAAAAGCGGCGAATGGCGTGAGAGCGCTCCCGCGCTCGACGACGCGGAATACGCGAAGAGGGCGACGAGGTCTCGATGGGGGAGGGGATTCGAGACCCCGCCGCCGGTCTAGGAGGCGACCTTGATCTCGCCGAGGACCTCGCCGTACGCGGTCTCGCCGACCGGGGTGAACCCCACCCGCAGGAAGAAGGCCTCAGGGCCGTCGTCACCGGCTTCGTAGATCACGTTGACGTGGTCGAATCCGCGTGCGCGTGCCTCTTCGACGAGGTTCTCGACCGCGAAGCGGCCGACGCCCTTGCCCTGTCCCTCGGCGTCGACGTTGATGCGCCACAGCACCGAGCGGAAGTGCTCCTCGGGAGCGTCCTCATCGAAGTTGGCGCTCACGAAGCCGACGACGGTGTCCTCGTCGAGGATCACCCGCTGCCAGGAGGTCTGCGGGTTCAAGACGGTCGCTGCGATGCCGTAGGACACGGGCGCGAGGAACTGCTCCTGTCCAGGCTTGAGCGACAGGTTGTTCACGGCGACGATCGTCGCGGCGGAGAGTTCGACCATGCGCAGTTCGGACATGCCCCCAGGCTAGCCCCTTTGCGGCCGAGCGCCTACGCGGCCCCGGCATATTGCGGACCGCGTCGCCGATGGAGGTCGGCCGGAACGCGCGGGCGGGGTCGAGGCCGCACAGAATGAGGGAACGGCGGATTCCCCTGAGTCGCTCAGGTATCTTGGTATCGAGACAAATCGCCCCGTGAACGGAGAATTTCCCGGTGACCGACGACGCCATCATCTACACCTACACCGACGAGGCTCCGGCGCTCGCGACCGCATCCCTCCTCCCGATCATCCAGGCCTACACCGGCCAGGCGGACATCGAGGTCGACATCCGCGACATCTCGCTCGCCGGTCGCATCCTCGCCGCCTTCCCGCAGAAGCTCACGCCCGAGCAGCAGGTCGGCGACGCTCTCGCCGAGCTCGGAGGGCTGGCCACCCAGCCGGAGGCGAACATCATCAAGCTGCCGAACATCTCGGCATCCATCCCGCAGCTCAAGGGCGCGATCGCGGAGCTGCAGGCCGCCGGTTACGACATTCCCGACTTCCCCGACGAGCCGAGCTCGCTCGAGGAGAAGGACGTCCGTGCGCGCTACGACCGGATCAAGGGCTCTGCGGTCAACCCGGTGCTGCGCGAGGGCAACAGCGATCGTCGTGCTCCGCTTGCCGTGAAGAACTACGCCAAGAAGCACCCGCACCGCAACAAGGCGTTCGCCGAGGGGTCGAAGACCCGGGTCGCGACGCTGGGGCACGACGACTTCAAGAGCAACGAGCGCTCATGGGTCGCCGCCCACGACGACGTGCTCAGCTTCCGCCACATCGCCGAGGACGGCACCGTCACGGTGCTGAAGGAGGGCCTCAAGGTCCTGCCGCGCGAGATCATCGACGCGACGTTCCTCTCGGCATCCGCGCTGGACGCGTTCCTCGCGGAGACACTCGAGACCGCCAAGAAGGACGACGTCCTCTACTCCGTGCACCTCAAGGCCACGATGATGAAGGTCAGCGACCCGATCATCTTCGGCCACGTGGTGAAGGCCTTCTTCGCGGACGTCTTCGGCCAGTACGGCGACCAGCTGGCCGAGGCCGGCCTCAACGCGAACGACGGTCTCGGCTCGATCCTCGCCGGGCTCTCGAACGTCGCCGGTGGAGAAGAGATCGCCGCATCGTTCGACAAGGCCATCGCCGCGGGTCCGCGCCTGTCGTACGTCAACTCCGACAAGGGCATCACGAACCTGCATGTGCCGAGCGATGTGATCGTCGACGCCTCGATGCCCGCGCTCGTCCGCAACGGCGGCAAGCTCTGGGGCAAGGAGGGCGAGGAAGCAGACACCCTGGCCGTCATCCCCGACTCGTCCTACGCCGGTGTCTACCAGGCGGTCATCGACGACGTCATCGCCAACGGTCCCCTGGACCCCGCGACGATCGGCACCGTCCCCAACGTGGGATTGATGGCTCAGGCCGCGGAGGAGTACGGCAGCCACGACAAGACGTTCGAGATCGCCGCGGCCGGCACCGTCCAGGTGCTCGACAGCGAGGGCACCGTGCTCATCGAGCACGAGGTCGGTGCCGGCGACATCTGGCGTGCGACGCAGACCAAGCACATCCCCGTGATGGACTGGGTCAAGCTCGCGGTCGGCCGCGCCCGTGCGACTGGCGTTCCCGCCGTGTTCTGGCTCGACGCCAACCGCTCGCACGACGCGCAGATCATCGCCAAGGTGCACCAGGGCCTCGCGACCCTCGACACCAAGGGCCTCACGATCACGATCCTCGCGCCGGAGGAGGCTACGCGCTACACGCTCGCGCGCATGCGCCACGGCCTCGACACCATCTCGGTGACGGGCAACGTGCTGCGCGACTACCTCACCGACCTGTTCCCGATCCTCGAGGTCGGCACGTCGGCCAAGATGCTGTCGATCGTCCCGCTGCTCGCCGGCGGCGGCCTGTTCGAGACCGGTGCGGGCGGCTCCGCCCCGAAGCACGTGCAGCAGCTCGTCGAGGAGAACTACCTTCGATGGGACTCGCTGGGCGAGTTCTTCGCACTCGCGGCCTCGCTCGAGCACTTCGCCGACCGTACAGGGAACGAGAAGGCGCGCATCCTCGCCGAGACCCTCGACGCTGCGACCGGCACCTTCCTCGAGGAGGACCGTTCGCCCGGCCGTGCCCTCGGCACGATCGACAACCGCGGCAGCCACTTCTACCTCGGTCTGTACTGGGCGCAGGAGCTCGCGAAGCAGACGAAGGATGCCGAGCTGGCAGCCGCGTTCGCGCCGATCGCCGCAGCGCTCACCGCGGACGAGGAGAAGATCGTCTCCGAGCTGAACGCGGTGCAGGGCCAGAAGGTCGAGATCGGCGGCTACTACCGCCCCGACGCAGCCCTGGTCGCCGCAGTGATGCGACCGTCCGCGACGCTGAACGGGATCATCGACGCCCTGGTCTGATGAACACGGCGGAAGGCGGATGCTTCGGCATCCGCCTTCTTCCGTCTCCGGGCGGGCTTCTCATGCGGCATCCGTCCGTGCGTTCTGTCGGGTGGATTCACGAATGTCGGGTGAGAAAGCGTGTTCTGGATCGACATGCGTCGATCGACCCGACATTCTGCACCGGGAGCGCCCTTCGCGGCGGCGTGCGGCTCCGGAGCGGGGAAGTGGGGTGACGAGGTGAAGGATGCCGCAGCGCTCACCCCCGTCGCGTCTCGAGGAACGCGCTGTCGGGTGGACGCCGAGACGCCCCTTCTCCTCGCAGCGAGGACAAGGGGCGTCCGTGTTCCGAAGCGGCGCGCTCATCAGGCGCCGCCGGAAACGATCAGTTGTGGACGGAGACCTCGAGGCCGAGAGGTGCGAACTCGTACACGTACTTCGCGACATCGATCGGCATGTTGACGCAGCCGTGGCTCATGGGCGTGCCGTAGTTGCTGTGCCAGTACGTGCCGTGGAAGGCCTGATCGCCGTTGAAGTAGGTGACCCAGGGGACATCCTTGGTGACGTAATCGGCACCCACCATGTCCTGGATGCGCACGTGGGCGCGGACCGTGAAGTTGCCGGTCTGCGTAGGCGTCGCCGACTTGCCGGAGGAGATCCGGTACGACTGCACGACGACGTCGTTCTCGTACAGCGTCGTGGTCTGGGTGCTGAGGTTCACGTCGATGCGACGGAAGAGGGAGGTCGTCTCGAAGGGAGCCTCGACCACGGTCAGCGGGAAGACGCCGTTGCCGGCCTCGAGCTGCGTGGCGAAGTCGGCTGCGAAGTTCGAGGTGTCGCCGATGGTGCGCCCGACGACGCCCTCGGTCTCGGCCTTGAGCACCTCGCCCTTGGAGTTGACGATGTTGACCGCGTTGACCGGAGCCCGGTCGACGATGCCGGGCAGAGTGTCCACGGTCGCCTGGATCGCGGCCTGGTCGGCCTCGATGCGCAGCTCGCCGCCCTCATCCACGACGCTGAGCCACGTGGCAGCGGTCGCGGGGTCGACCGGGACGGTGCGCTCCTCGCCGACGTAGAAGCCGATGGATCCGATCATGTTGTTGAGGGAGGCGGCGACCGCGTTCGCGCTGTCATCCGTGACCGGTGCGAGTGCGGCGGTCGGGTCTCCCGAGAACTCCACTGACCGCGATCCGTCTGCGACGGCGTCCGAGATCGCGGTGGTCAGCGCGTCGACGTCGATCGCTGTGCCGGCCTCGGACGGCGTGACGACGTAGGTGCTGCTGGCGGCGTCGAACGAGACGGCCGCATCGACCGGGTCGACGAAGCTCGTCGGCACCGCGTCGCGCAGGGCGGTCTCGGCCGTCGTGGCGTCGAGCGTGATCGTGCCGGGCACGGTGGTTCCCCAGGCAGTGACGTTCCACATCGGGTGCGCGGCGAAAGCCTCGTCGGCCAGTGCCGTGGCGTCGATCGTCGCGCCGAGATCGGCACCGGTGAGCACCGCGTCGTCGCCCGCTCCGGTCAGTGTGACCTCGGTCTGCGCGAGGTGGCTGCTGACCGCGTCTGCAGCGGCGCCGGGGGTCATGAACCCGACCGGGACTCCGGCGATCGTCGTGCCGGGGGCGATGAGGAACATCGACGCGGCACCGGCTCCGAGCACCACGGCGCCGACACCGAGGCCGATCCACAGGCCGAGCCGCTTCTTCTTCGGAGCCGGCTCGATCGGAGCCCATTCGAGCGGAGGCTCGCCACTCACGGGAGGCAGGACCTCCGTGGGGGCCGACCCTTCGGGGGCGAGCACGGATGTGACGGAATCATCGGTCGAGCGAGGCGTCTCGGCCTGCTTCTCCGTCGTGGCGCTCGGTGCGGAAATGAGGTCGGTCACGAGCTTCACCCCCCGGTTGTCAACGTGGCAATTGAGTCAATCGTACGGTATGGCAGGTAACGGAGGCGCAACGGAAAATCCCAGGTCGTCGGACATCCGCGAGGAGGGTAACGTTTCGGTAACCGAGGGGGGTGCCGCGGGGGTCCGACTTGCGGAGATCGGCGTTCGTAAGGTCTACTAACAAACATGTCCGCATCGGATGATCCCCGCCCCGCGCCCTCCACAGAGCACGCAGGGCTCAGCGCGCACGCCTTCGGACCAGGGCGGCATCTTCGCTCGCGCGCCAAGGTCCTCCCCGAGCACGCCCGAGGGCACAACCGCGCTCTCGTGCTGCAGACGCTGTACCACTCCGGGGCGATGAGCCGAGCGGACCTCTCGCGAGAGACAGGGCTCACCAGGGTCACCATCTCGGATCTCGTCTCCGAGTTCATCGCCGACGGGATCGTCGTGGAGATGGGCGTCCGCGAGACCGTGGGACCAGGCAAGCCGCCGATCCTCGTCGACCTCGACCGTGCCGGTCATCAGATCGTGGGACTCGACCTGTCGGGCCCGTCGGCTTTCATCGGCGCCGTGCTCAGCCTCGACGGCGAGGTGCTCGAACGCCGCGAGGTTCCCCGCCCCGTCCAGGCCGACGGAGACGCCGCCTATGCCGCGACCCTCGCCCTGGCTCGTGCTCTCGTCGCCGCAGCCACCCAGCCGGTGCTGGGCGTGGGAATCGGCAGTCCCGGCGTCGTGCGTCCCGACGGCGTGGTGCTGAGCTCGCCGAACCTCGGCTGGAAGGACCTGCCGCTGGAGGCCAAGCTCGGAGTCGACCTCGACCTCCCCGTGCTCGTGCGCAACGACGCCAATGCCGCGGTTCTCGCCGAGTACACCTTCGGTGAGGCGAAGGCCGACTTCATGCTCATCAAGATCGGGCGCGGTGTCGGCGCCGGCCTGATCACCGGCAGCCAGCCACTCGTCGGCAGCCGCTTCGCGGCCGGAGAGATCGGGCACGTCGTCGTCGGCACCGACGGAGGACCCCGTTGCGCCTGCGGAAAGGACGGATGCCTGGAGGCGTGGCTGAGCGTCACGCGCCTGGACGCCGCTATCGAGGCCGAACCCGCACAGCGTGAGGCGATCCTGCGGGACGCGGGGACTCGGATGGGGATCGGGATCGCACCGATCGTCGCGGCGTTGGACTTGTCGGAGGTGGTGCTGTCCGGTCCGGCGGAGCTGCTGGACGGTATCCTCATCGACGCCGCGATCGACACTCTGCATGCGCGCACGCTCGAGGGCGTGTTCGAGGATGTACGGATCCGGCTCACCGCTCAGGAGGACATCGTCCTCCGCGGTGCCGCCGTCATGGTGCTGTCCAGCCAACTGGGAGTCTCGTGACCGGTCTCCCGGTCCGCGCAGGCCTCGACATCGGCGGGACCAAGATCGATGCGGTTCTGATCGACCCCGACGGGGAGATCGTGGCGCGTGACCGCCGGGCGAGCAGCATCGGAGAGGAGGCGGTGATCGGCGACATCGCCGACGCCCTCCACGCTCTTGCCGCCGCTGCCGGGATCGGCGTCGACGAGATCGCCTCGGCCGGCGTCGGCATCCCGGGGCTCATCGACGCCGACTCCGGTCGGGTTCTGCACGCCGTGAATCTCGGGATCGAGTCCTCCGACCTCGCCGCGCGGGCGTCTGCGGTGCTCGGCATCCGGTTCCGGATCGAGAACGACGTGAAGGCCGCGGCCCTCGGCGCCTCGCGGCTGCACCGCCACGACGGTGCGACCGCGTACCTCAATCTCGGCACCGGCGTCGCCGCCGGAATCGTCGTGGACGGCGGGATCTGGCGCGGCGGACGCGGGGTGGCCGGGGAGATCGGGCATCTCTCCGTGGACCCGGCCGGACGCCGCTGCGGCTGCGGACAGCAGGGCTGCATCGAGACGCTGTGCGGCGGCGGCGCCCTCGCACGGGCGTGGGGTCGCGGCGGTGCCTTTCCGATCCGAGACATCTTCGACGCCGCGGATCTCGGCGACCCCGACGCGCTGCTGCTGCGTGGCGACCTCTTCCGAGGCGCGGCCGCCGCGGTCCGCGCTCTGATCCTCGCGGTCGACGTCGACCGGGTGATCATCGGCGGCGGTCTGACCGCACTCGGCGACCGTCTCGACGCCGGCATCCGCGACTCGCTCCGATCGGATGCCGCATCGTCGCCGTTCCTCGAATCCCTGCGTCTCGACGAACGGATCGAACTGCTCCCGTCCGGATCGCCGGTGGCCGCCATCGGGGCGGCCATGGTCGGCGCCGGAACCCCTGCGAAGGAGATCATGTCCCATGGCTGAAGTCGTCATCGTCGAGAACCCTGCTGCGGCCGGTGAGCTCGTCGCCGCGGAGATCGAACGTCTCGTGCGCGAGCGGCCGGATGCCGTACTGGGGCTGGCGACGGGCTCGACCCCGCTGCCCGTCTATGAGGCGTTGCGCCGTCGCGTCGGCGCTCTTGAGCTCGGCCGGGTGCGCGGGTTCGCTCTCGATGAGTACGTCGGGCTCGACCCGGCGCATCCGGAGAGCTACCGATCCGTGATCACCCGGGAGGTCGTCGAGCCGCTCGGCCTCGATCCCCGCCTCGTGCGCGTGCCCGACGGAGGCGCGGCGACGATCCGGCATGCGGGAGACGACTACGAAGCGGCGATCGCAGAGGCCGGGGGAGTTGACCTGCAGATCCTCGGCATCGGCACCGACGGCCACATCGGATTCAACGAGCCGGGATCATCCTTCGCCTCGCGCACCAGGGTGAAGACGCTCACCGAGCAGACGAGATCCGACAACGCCCGCTTCTTCGCCTCGATCGACGATGTGCCGCGGCACTGCATCACCCAAGGGCTCGGCACGATCCTGGAAGCCCGGCATCTCGTGCTCCTCGCGTTCGGCGAGCAGAAGGCGCAGGCCATCGCCGCGGCGGTCGAAGGACCGCTCTCGGCGATGCTGCCGGGGTCGGCGATCCAGCTCCACCCGCACACCACCGTCGTCGTCGACGAGGCCGCTGCGTCTCTGCTGGCCCAGGCCGACTACTATCGCTACACCTTCGCGCACAAGCCCGACTGGCAGGGGCTCTGACGCGAGGTCCGCTCAGGCCGGGGACATCGGCCAGGCGAGCGGGAGCAGGTGCTCCAGGCTCAGGGGAGCGAGAGCGAGACCGGGGACCTCGTCGCGGGTGATCCAGCGGAGCTCTTCCAGCTCGGCCCGCACCGACACCTCACGAGGGTCGATCGTCGTCGCGAAGGCGTCGGCGATCACCCGGTGACCCGGCTCATTGGCCGCGGCCGAGACGAATGTTCCGAGCGGGCGGAGCCGGGACTCGTCGATCCGCACTCCGAGCTCCTCCTCGAGCTCCCTGATCAGCGTCTGCGCCGGTGTCTCGCCGGCCTCGGGCTTGCCTCCGGGCTGCATGAAGCGGGTCGTGCCCTTCTTGCGGACGACGAGCACGCGCTCTGCGTCGTCCAGGATCACGGCCGCGCTCACTCGGATGTCAGGCATGGAAGACCTTTCCAGGGTTGAGGATGCCGAGCGGGTCGAACACCCGGGTGATCTCGCGCTGCAGCTGCCACTGGTCGTCACCGATCTCGGCGGCGAGCCATCGACTCTTCAGTGTGCCGATGCCGTGCTCGCCCGTGAGCGTGCCTCCGAGCGCGATCGCCGCGCGGAACAGCGCATCGGCGGCAGCCCAGACGTGGTCGGGCGTCTCGGGGCCTTCGAAGACGAAGTTGGGGTGCAGATTGCCGTCGCCGGCGTGCGCGATGGTCGGGATGGTGAGGCCGAACTCGCGTTCGATGCGCGCGATCTCGTCGAACATCGCCGGCATCGCGCTGCGTGGCACCGACACGTCCTCGATGAGGGTCGTGCCCAGCGCTGCCATCGCGGGGTGCATCGACCGCCGGATGGAAAGCAGCCGCTCGCCCTCCTCGTGGTCGGTCGTCACCTGGACGTCGCCGGCGTGCGCGCGCAGCACCGCGGCGACGGCCTCGGCCTCGGCTCGCGCCGCCGGACCGTCGGTCTGGACCGTCAGCTGCGCCGCGCCGGGCGCCGGGGCGGGGAGTGCGAGCAGCTCGGCGACCGCGGCGAGGCTCGCGGCATCCATGAGCTCCATGATCGCCGGCTGCACGCCGCTCGCGGTGACGGCGGCGGATGCGGCGGCCGCGGAGCGGACGTCGGGGAATGTCGCGGCCAGAGTGCAGACATCGCCCGTGACCAGGCGGCGCAGCTTGAGGGTCGCGCCGACGATCACCCCGAGCGTGCCCTCCGATCCGATCACGAGCGAGGCGAGATCGAGCCCCGTGACGCCCTTCACGCTGCGGTGTCCCAAGTGCATCAGGCGGCCGTCCGCGAGCACGAGGTCGACGGCGAGTACGGCGTCGCGAACGACGCCGTACTTCGCGCACAGCAGTCCTCCCGCGCCCGTGGCGATGTTCCCTCCCACGGTGGAGATCGCGCGACTGGCGGGATCGGGCGCCCACCACACGCCATGCTCGGCGAGGGCGGCGTTGAGATCCGCGTTGAGGATGCCGGGCTCGACGACCGCGAGCAGATCCTCGGAGCGCACCTCGAGGATCGCCGTCATCCGCGCGGTCGAGAGCACGATCTCGCCCTCCCCGGCGTTCGCGGCTCCCGCGAGGCCGGTGCCGGCGCCGCGCACGACGACGGGAGTGCGCGTCGCCGTGGCGATGCGCATGACCTGCTGCACGTGAGCCACGGTCTCGGCGTGCACGATCGCGATCGGCGTGCCCGCAGCCGCGTGGCCGGATCTGTCGGCGCGAGCTGCGTCGAGGGACACCGGGTCGATGTCGACGAGCGAGCCCAGAGCAGCCTGGAGCTGCGCCAGAACGGTCATGACAATCGACGGCGTCCGCTGACGAGGCCGGCGCCGACGGCGACGATCGCGAAGGCGATACCGACGACCGGCTGATCCATGAGCCACCAGGCGATCGTCACTCCGACGTAGATCAGCAGCTCGACGGCGGCCCGGAGGAACGGATGCAGCGGAAGAACCGCGCGGGGCGACAGGAAGAGCGCCCACACGAGAAGGACGACGACGGGGGCGCCGATGCCGAGGACGAGATTCCACGGGAAGTCCCAGGTCGCGAAGCCCCACAGGGCGAGCGTGCCGATCGAGATGACCAGGACGATGGCGCGGACGACGTCGAGAGCGGAGATGTTCCGAGGCTCGACGCCGGGAACGGGAGCAGAGTCCTGGGGCATGGCTCCAGTCTATTCGCCGCCTACGGGCCCCTCGGTCGGGGTCGTGCCGGTGCCGGGCTCCTCGACGCGGGCCTCGTCGGTGAGCGGAGCGGCCTGGTCCTCGAGGAACGCGGATGCCGTCGCCGCGGGTTCCACCGTCTCGGGCTGTGTGGTCTCGGGCTCGGTCGGAACGGGTTCCTCGACCACGGGCTCCTCGGGCACGGCCTGCTCGACGGCGGGCGGGTTCTCCGGAACGACCGGCTCCGTCGGCGGAGCCACAGGCTGCGGATCGTCCGAGACCGCTTCGGTCGCGGCATCCGAGGGCGGAGCCGGATCGCTCGTCGTGGGCTCGCTCGTGGTCGGCTCTGCACCGTCCGACGTCGAGGATGCCGGTGCCGGGGCGCCGGCATCCGTCAGGGCGGCTGTCGGCGTCGAGAGCTGACCCAGATCCGACAGCCTCACGGTCGCCGCGGGGCTGCGCACGCCGTCGAGCACGTAGAAGAACTCCACCCTCGCGTTGAAGAGGATCTGCCAGCCGCTCGGACGCAGGTCGATCGTTCCGTAGCCGATGGTCGGGTCGGCCACATCGGCGACCAGCTCCGTGGTTCCGGTGCCACCCGTGCTCCCGCTGATGAGCGACTCGACCGTCATACCCGGCACTCCGCTCACGAGCACTGTGTAGTGCGTGACGAAGTTCTCGTCCAGCCATACCGTCGCCGCGGAGATCGTGGGGGCGGTGTCCGGCAGCGAGGGGGTCTCCGGGTCCGTGCCGCCGTTGCCACCGTCGGCGTCCGCATCCGCGTTCCCGCCGTCTGCGTCGGCGTTTCCTCCATCGGCGTCGGCGTTGCCGCCGCCTGCGTTGGCGTTGCCGCCGTCTGCGTTGGCGTTGCCGCCGCCTGCGTTGGCGTTGCCGCCGTCCGCGTCGGCGTTCCCGCCGTCTGCGCCGGCATCGGCATCGGCGTTGCCGCCGTCGGCGTCGGCATCGGCATCGGCGTTGCCGCCGTCGGCATCGGCGTTGCCGCCGTCGGCGTCGCTGCTCGCATCGTCGGGGTCGACGACCGGCGGCTTCGGATCCGACACGGGCGGCCGCGGGGCGGCGGACGGAACCGTCACGGGGACGGAATCCGTCTTCAGATCGATCGGCAGGATCTCGTCGGCAGGATCCGTCGGCTCGACCGGGGACTCCGGTTCGGTCTTCTCATCGTCGGTGTCGTCGATCTCGTCTGCCGGGGTCGACTCGTCCTCCGAGAGCGAGTCATCGGGGGCGATGTCGGTCGTGATCGACGAGGAGTCGCCAGCGCCCGCGTTCGGCAGAGATGCGGCCGGATTCGCCCCGGCGAGCCCTGGCAGGATGGTGGCCGCAGCGACCACGCCGGCGACGACCAGGGCAGCGGAACCCGCGCCGACGAGGGCGCCGATCCCGCTCAGAGCGCCACCGGATGCTCCGGCTCCACCGCCCGCTCCACCTGCGGCTCCGGCACCGGAGGATGTCCCGCCGGTGCCTCCTCCCGCGCCACCGGCGCTCGAGCCGGTGAGCCCAGTGGCGATCCCGCCGGCAGCGGTACCGCCGACCACGACGCCGCCCTCGACGACGCTCGAGGGCATCGCCGCGAGCGCGACGAGGGGAGTGCCGCCACCCTGCAGGGTCGCGAGGTAGCCGGTCGATCCGGCGATGCCCAGGACCAACGGCAGGAGAACGAGGGCCAGCCTCGTCGAGACGTCTTTGGCCTCTGCGGCGACGATCATGCATCGCGCGCAGCTGTCGAGGTGCTCTTCGAGACGCTTGTGGTCGCGGGTGCTGAGGTTGCCGCGCGAGTAGGCGCCGAGGTGCTCGATCGCCCACTGGCAGTCGGAGCCCTCGGTCGTGCTGCGCAGGTGCGCCTGAATCCACGCCTCACGCAGACCTTCACGGGCGCGGAAGGCGAGCTGTGACACCGCACCGGCCTTCATGCCGAGCAGGGGCGCCACCTCGTTCGGCTTCATCTGCTCGATCTCGGTGTACCAGAGGACCTCCTGCCACCGGGAGGGCAGACTGCGGAACGCCTGGGCGGTGAGGCTGCGATCGAGTGCTTCGTTCGACGCTTGCTCGGTGCTGTCGGGGTCCGCGACAGTGTCGAGTTCGTCGATCGCGGATTCCTTGCGTGACCGCCCCCATGCGGCCGCCGTGTTGCGGATACTGGTGAAGAGGTAGGCGCGGAACGAGCCGTTGGGACCGCCGCCCTTGATGATGGCCTGATAGATGCGGGTGTACGACTCCTGAACGAGGTCGTCGGGGTCGATGGACGAGGTCACGGAACGGGCCACCGCCATGCCGGACGGGTAGTGCCGTCGCCAGAGTTCACCGAACGCCTGGGCGTCACCCGAGCGGGTGCGCAGGACCAGGTCGGCGTCGGCGATCGTCTCGTCGTGCGGGGTGTTCTCGTCGTCCACATTCATCCATCGGTCATGAAGGGCGAGTGCACCTTCATAAGAAGAGATGCGCGAGGGGCTCGTTCATCACGCGCATCTTCCATTCTCACCCGGATGACGCGTCCAGGCCACCGGAATCCGAAAATAATCTGAATCGCCTTTGCGCGAGCGAATCCCAGGTGGAAAGGCATTTCTCGGGCTTCGACCGGTCATCGTCAGAAGTTTCCCGAAGTTTTTCTGCGAACTCGCGTAATGATCCGGGGTCTTGGTCGTCTCATCACGTAGAGACAGCCGGAAGGCTCCACCGGGGGGCGGAGCCGAAGGCGCTGGCGCGGGGGTATGGCGTCAGTCGGGTCGGTCGGGATCCTCGGGGGAGGAGCTCCCGGCCACCCGGCTCTGACAAGGGGACGAGGCCGCCGGCTGGGGAGCGGTGGCCTCCCCTCCCTTGGATTTCCGACCGGAGCATGCAGAGCTGCGCGTCGTTGCGCGATGCCGCGGCACTATCGGGGGATGTGCTCGCCCGTCCATACGCGAACGACGCGCAGTTCTGCGTCCAGCAGCACGGCATCGGCCGCGAAGCCCGGAACGAGACGCCCCAGACGGTCTGCGAATCCGATTGCTGCGGCCGGAGTGGCCGTCAGCGCGTTCACGGCGTCGGGGAGAGCGATACCCGCGTCGACCGCCTGCCGCAGCGCGGCATCCTGGGTGAGGGTGGATCCGGCGATCGCGCCCGTGGCGTCGGCGCGGGCGACGCCGTCGCGCACGGTCACGCGCACCGCACCGAGATCGTAGGCGCCGTCGCCGCGACCCGCGGCAGCCATCGCATCGGTGATCAGCGCGATCCGTGCCGGCGCGGCGTCGAACAGGAGCTTCAGGACGTGCGGATGCAGATGCACGCCGTCCGCGATCGCCTCGAGCACGACCCGTCGGTCGTGCGCGGCGGCGAGCACCGGCCCCGGATCGCGGTGATGGATGCCGGGCATCGCGTTGAACGCGTGCGTGAGGATCGACGCGCCGGCATCGAACGCGGATGCCGCCACCGCGGCATCCGCCCCAGTGTGGCCGACTGCCGCGACCGCGCCGGCGTCGACCACGAGTCGGATCGCGTCGAGGCCACCCGGGAGGTCGGGCGCGATCGTGACCTGCCGCACCGTGCCGCCTCCGGCCCTCAGCACGCGCTCCAGATCCGCAGGCGCAGGCGCCCGCAGCAGGGCGGGGTCGTGGGCGCCGTGGTGCGCGGGATCGAGGAACGGTCCCTCGAGGTGGGAGCCGAGGACGTCGGCATCCGTCGTCGTCAGCGCAGCCACCTCCGCGACTCGTCGCTCCAGATCGTCGAGGGGGGCGGTGACCAGCGAGATCACGGCGCGGGTGGTCCCGTGCTCGCGATGCAGCGCTCGAGCCGCGCGGATCGCATCGGGGCCGTCGTCGAAGGAGAACCCGCCGCCGCCGTGGCCGTGGAGATCGATGAAACCCGGGGTCAGCACGGCCCCCGGCCCCGCGAGCTCGGCCGCGTCGACCACCTGGCCGGCCGGCGACCAGGTGTCGCCGAGGCCGCGCGAGACCACGCGGCCCGCCTCGAAACGTACCCAGCCGTGCTCGGCGATCCGTCCGTCGTCGACCACGCGGGCCGAGTGGATGACCAGCGTCGACGAGGTCATCGCTCGGTCCAGGGCACGTCGTCGGTCGGGTGATACGAGATCCCGGCCGCGGTCCACAGAGGAGCGAGGGATCCCAGCCGAACCCGGAACGACTCCCAGTCGCGCCCGGCGGCAGTGGACCACGCGATCTCGGCCACGGCCGCGATGCGGGGGAACGCCAGGAGCTGGACGTGCTCGAAGGTGCGCGCGGTCTCGCTCCACAGGGGCGCCTCGACGCCCAGGATGGCCAGCGCGTCGATGTCGAGCACGCTCGTCGGGTCCCATTCGTACGCCTTTCGCACGTCGATGGTTCCGGCCCAGTCGAGCCCGAGCGGGAAGTCCGGCGTGTACTTCATGTCGAGATACGCGACGTCCGACGGCGACAGGATCACCGCGCCCTCGCGCTCGACGAATCGCGCCGTCTCCGCCCGCGCCACATCCTTCGCCGTGACCGAGCCCCAGTACTGGCCGATCGTCCCCCGAGCCAAGTCGGCTGCGGCTCCCGCCTCGTGCCAGGCGATGGGGGTCTTGCCGGCATCGACCACGGCGCGGGTGGCCCGCGAGATGAACAGGGCGTAATCCTCGGCGGTGGTGCCCAGGGCTTCGTCGCCCCCGATGTGGAGATACGGGCCCGGGGTGAGGGCGGCGAGTTCCGCGATGACCTCGCCGATGAATTCGTAGGTGCGCTCATCGTGGATGCGCAGGCTGGAGTGGCCGACGCCCCAGCCGGTATAGGGGACCCCCGCGACGGGGAGTGCCTGCCCGAGAGAAGCGGCCTGCGCGCGGAAGGCCTCGTCGATCACCGGCTCCTCGACGAGATCCGGGTAGGCCACGCCCACCGCGTGGGTGTGGCCGGGCAGGTCGATCTCGGGGATCACGACCATGTGGTGTGCCGCCGCGTACTCGACGATCTCCCGATAGTCGGAGGCGCTGTAGAAGCCCCCGGGCTCGCCGCCGGCCGCGCTGTCGGAGGCCAGCTCGGTCAGGAGGTGCCGCGAGCCGATTGCGATCCGCCAGCCCTGGTCGTCGCTGAGATGCAGATGCAGTCGGTTGAGCTTGAGCGCGCTCGCCGCATCGATCAGCCGTCTCACCTCGCTCACGGTGAAGAAGTGGCGTGCCACGTCGAGCATGACTCCGCGATGCGTGAAACGCGGGGCATCGGCGATCGACGCCCGGTGCACGGACCAGGCGCCCTCGGCGTCCTGGCGGATCAGCTGCAGCAGCGACTGGATGCCGTAGAACAGGCCGGCGTCGTCGGCGCCGACGACGCGGATGCCGTCGACGACGTCGAGCGTGTACCCCTCCGGTGCCGCGACCGCGGGGTCGATGCGGAGTTCGACGTGCGCGCCGTCGTGCGCACTCATGCCGCCGATGCCCGTACGCTGCTCGACCTCGAGGAGCAGGCGGTGTGCGGCGTCGGCGGGTCCGTCGACGACGAGGTGCTCCGGCAGCGGCATCCGTCCCTCTCCGACGCTGGCGGAGGCCGGAGCGGGCACGAGCGGGAGCTCAAGTGTAAAGACCATGAACAAAACCTATCCTGCCGGACGCGGATCGCGACAGGGGCGGATCCGGTATGCTCGTACGCGTCGCGACTGGCGTCTGGGTGGACTACCACCGGGGAGCGACTGACCACGGAATTCGACCGCGCGCCTGGGCCGATGGAAGCACCCTTTCGAATCCGTTGTCAGAGGAGCACGTCATGACCGACCGTTACTTCAACGCCCCGCTCGCCGAGGTCGATCCCGAGATCGCCGAGGTGCTCGACCGCGAGCTGAAGCGTCAGCAGACCTTCCTCGAGATGATCGCATCCGAGAACTTCGTGCCCGTCTCGGTGCTGCAGTCGCAGGGCTCCGTGCTCACCAACAAGTACGCCGAGGGTTACCCCGGACGCCGCTACTACGGTGGCTGCGAAGAGGTCGACGTCGCCGAGGAGCTCGCGATCCAGCGCGCGAAAGACCTGTTCGGCGCCGAGTTCGCCAACGTCCAGCCGCACTCGGGAGCCTCGGCGAACGCCGCGGTGCTGCACGCGATCGCTCGCCCCGGCGACACGCTGCTCGGCCTCTCGCTCGACCAGGGCGGCCACCTCACGCACGGCATGAAGATCAACTTCTCGGGCCGTCTCTACGACATCGTCGCCTACGGCGTGAACCCCGAGACCTCGGTCATCGACATGGACGAGGTTCGTCGTCTCGCGATCGAGCACAAGCCGAAGGTCATCATCGCCGGCTGGTCGGCCTACCCCCGCACCCTCGACTTCGCCGCGTTCCGCGCGATCGCCGACGAGGTCGGCGCGCTGCTCTGGGTCGACATGGCCCACTTCGCCGGGCTCGTCGCCGCGGGTCTGCACCCGAACCCCGTGCCGCACGCGCACGTCGTCTCGTCGACGGTGCACAAGACGATCGGCGGCCCCCGCTCCGGCTTCATCCTCACGAACGACGCCGAGATCGCGAAGAAGATCAACACCGCGGTGTTCCCCGGTCAGCAGGGCGGCCCGCTCATGCACGTGATCGCCGCCAAGGCCACCGCGTTCAAGCTCGCCGCGACGCCCGAGTTCGCCGAGCGCCAGGGCCGTGTCCTGCGCGGTGCGGCGATCATCGCCGAGCGCTTCTCGCAGCAGGACGTCAAGGACGCCGGCGTCGGTGTGCGCTCCGGCGGGACCGACGTGCACCTCGTGCTCGTCGACCTGCGCGACGCCGCGATCGACGGCAAGCAGGCGGAGGACCTCCTGCACGACATCCACATCACGGTGAACCGCAACGCCGTTCCGAACGACCCGCGCCCGCCGATGGTCACCTCGGGTCTGCGGATCGGCACCCCGGCGCTCGCGACCCGCGGCTTCGGCGACGCCGAGTTCACCGAGGTCGCCGACGTGATCGCCCTCGCGCTGCAGCCCGACGCCGACGTCGACGCCCTGCGCGCTCGTGTCGACGCGCTCGCCGCGGCCTTCCCGCTGTACCCCGACCTGCAGCAGTAAGCACTTCGGACGCGTTTCGTCTCTGCGTTTCGTCTCGCTTCGCTCGCTCGACGACCATCGCTCGCTCAAGGACCGGTCGTTGAGCGAGGAGCGGAGCGACGAGACGAAACGCGTCCGGCATCCGACTTCGTCTCGTTCGTTCCGAAAGGACGCATCATGACCGCACAGATCCTCGATGGCAAGGCAGCTGCCGCGTCCATCAAGGCAGAACTCACCGAGCGGGTCGCTGCCCTGAAGGAGAAGGGCATCGTCCCCGGCATCGCCACGGTGCTTGTGGGCGCCGACCCGGCGTCGCAGCTGTACGTCGGCATGAAGCACCGGCAGTCCGAGGCGATCGGCATGAACTCGATCCAGCGCGAGCTGCCGGCCGACGCCACGCAGGCCGAGGTCGAAGCGCTGATCGACGAGCTCAACGCCGACTCCGCCTGCCACGGCTACATCGTGCAGTTGCCCCTGCCGAAGCACATCGACACCGACGCCATCCTCGAGCGCATCGATCCGGCGAAGGATGCCGATGGCCTGCACCCGACCAACCTCGGCCGGCTCGTGCTGAATGTGAACAGCCCCATCCGCACGCCTCTGCCGTGCACGCCGCGCGGGGTGATCGAGCTGCTGCTGCGAAACGACTACGACCTGAAGGGCAAGCATGTCGTCGTCGTGGGCCGCGGTGTCACGATCGGGCGCCCCATGGGGCTGTTGCTCACGCGTCGTGACATCAACGCCACCGTGACGCAGGTGCACACCGGGACCCCTGACATGTCGCCCTACCTGCGGGAGGCCGACGTGATCGTCGCCGGCGCGGGTGTCAAGCACCTCATCCGTGCCGAGGACGTCAAGCCCGGAGCCGCCGTGCTCGATGTGGGCGTGACGCGGGAGACGGATGCCGAGACCGGCAAGAACCGCGTCTTCGGCGATGTGCACCCCGACGTCGCGGAGGTCGCCGGGTGGATCTCCCCGAACCCCGGCGGCGTCGGCCCGATGACCGTCGCCCTGCTCCTGACGAACGTCGTCGAGGCCGCGGAGCGCCTGGCCTGACCGGCATCCGCGTCACGATCCGCTGACGGCGTCCGACGACGGAAGCTGCGGCGTCAGAGCTCGTCGAGCAGGCGCCGTTGCTCGGGCGTGAGGCCGTCGTCCTTCAGCTCGCGTCGGCCCTCCGCGGCGGCGGGGGAGTCCGCGGGCCGCTCAGCACCCGGTGCGGCGGCATCCGTCCGTCCCGAGACCCTCGCGCGCACGGTGTCGTACACCTCGCCGGTCTTCGCGCGGATGACATCGTCGACCTGGTCGTAGATCACCCATCCCACGAGCAGCAGCAGTGGCGGCAGGGCGAAGCCCCAGAATCCGTGGGCGCGCACGCCGCTGAACACCACGGTCGCGATCCAGATGATGAGTTCGACGACGTAGACGAGCGCGTACTGCACGGTCTTCTCGCCGAGCCTGGTGCGCTCGGACTCCGATCTCGCCGCCGCCTTCCGGAACGCCCCCCGGAGCAGAGGCTTGAGGAACAGGGCGGCGAGCGTGAGGATCACCCCGGCCCACAGGGCGTGGATGCCGACCGAGACACCGGGCAGCAGAATGCCGATGAGCAGCAGCATCGCGGCGTTGAAGACGTACAGCGCGACGAAACGGACGATGGCGTTCTTCATACCCTCAGACTCGCATATCCGTGCAGGGTCGGGGAGTCAGGCCTGCTGCAGGCTGCTCTGGATGCGCGAGATCCGTGCCTGCTCGTCGAAGCCGAAGGTCACCGAACCGGTCTGGTCGACGATCGTGGCTCCGGAGAACGCCTCATCGGTCCAGGTCAGGTTCCATCCCGCGAGACGCGCGAGATCCCACACCGCGGTGCGGGCGTCGGGAAGGGAGAGTCCGGAGAGGATGCGCGGGAGCACGATCACGGTCGACGCCACGGTCGGGGCCGGGAGGGGCGCCTCGAGCAGGAAGACGGCCCGAGTGCCACCGCCGAGCGGTGCGGAGTAGTACGGGGAGAGCCCGGTGATCTCCACCGCGGCGCCGGCCACCGTGTGCGCGGCCTCGGTGATCCAATCCTCGTCGCCCGCAGCGTCGGCGGGGAACGGCACCTCGGGTTCGGCGAGCTCGCGGATGCCGCGTTCCTCGCCGAAAGCCCGGAGCCGACCGGCGATGCCCTGCGCCTCACCCTGCGGGTGAGCCCATCCCCAGAGGAGCGACCGCGGTCCGGGGGCGATCGACGCGATCAGGTGCGCCGTGGTGGTGAGGCTCCGCGAGGGGTCGGTGTTCGACGTGAAGGTGAGGGTCTTCGCCGATACCACGACGTCCCAGCGATGATCGCCGAGCTCCTCGGTCGCGACGCGGAGCGCGTCCTGACGGAGGGCTGTGAACAGTGCGGAGCGGTCGGCGAGGGGCTGAAGCGCGGCGAAGGTCATGCGCCCAGTCTTGTCGCGGTTGCTATGAATCCGCCAGCGATCGCGGGAACACCGCTGTCGATCCCCGGACGATCAGCTCGGCTCGCATGCGGATGTGCTCAGGCTCGCCGCCGCTCAGCATCGATAGCAGTACGCGCACCGCAGCGCCACCCATGTCGGTGAGCGGCTGACGCACGGTCGTCAGCGCGGGGGCGCCCGCAGCCGCATCGGGGATGTCGTCGAAGCCGACGACGGAGAGGTCGCGGGGGGTCGACAGGCCGTGCTCTGCCGCGACGCGGATCATCTCCAGGGCCGTGAGGTCGTTGGCGGCGAACACCGCGGTCGGCCGGTCGGTCAGCTCCAGCAGCGCGCGGGCGCCGACGGTGGCCGAGGCGGCCCGGTATCCGCCCTCGAGGATCAGGGCCGGGTCGACCGGGATGCCGGCCTCCTCGAGCGCCGCGCGATAGCCCGCCTCGCGCTGATGGGCCGATTCGAGGTCGCTGCGGCCTCGAAGGTGAGCGATCCGACGATGGCCGAGCCCGATGAGGTGCTCGGTCGCGGCGCGCGCCCCGTCGACGTTGTGCACGGCGACGCTCGCCGGGCCGTCGGGACCGGTATGCGGGTCGACCGCCACGATCGGCACCGAGGCGTTCTGCGGCATCGTCGACGGTGTCACGAGGATCGCCCCGTCGATCAGTGTCCCGCCCAGCCGGGAGAGCGAGCGGCGCTCCCATCCGAGGTGGTCGCCGGCGGAGACGGTGCCCGCGTAGGCGAGGACATCGTAGGGAGTGTCCTGCAGAGCGGACGACACGCCCTGCAGGAGCTGCAGGGCGAATGGCTCGAACTCCGCCACGAGGACGCCGATGACGTTCGTGCGCCCGCGCCTCATGGACGTCGCGACAAGTGAGCTCTCGTAGCCGAGCTCGGCGACCACACGCAGCACGTGCGCGTGCGTGGTCGCCGAGACCCCGTCGCGGTCGTTGATCGCCTTCGATACGGTCGCGACCGAGACCCCCGCTGCACGAGCGACGTCGGTGATGGTGGGCCTGCGGTTCATGGATCTATCCTAGAGGAGAGAAAACGTTATCGATATCGATTGACATGCTCACGATGCAGATGCCAGAGTGGGCACATCACATTTGGTGCGGGCGGCAACAAATCAGAGTGGATGCCGCACGGGAACTCGACGAAGAGGAGATCACAGCATGGAGATGCGCAGAACGTGGGCGGCCGGGATCGGCATCATCGCCGTGGGAGCGCTCGGCCTGACCGGGTGCTCCGGCGGCGGAACGGATGCCGCGGACGACGGCAGCGTCACATTGACGATGTGGCACAACTCCACGACCGGAGACGGCAAGCAGTACTGGGCGGACGCGGCTGCCGCGTTCCACGAGGCGAACCCCGACGTCACCATCGAGGTCACGTCGATCCAGAACGAGGACATGGACGGCAAGCTGCAGACCGCCGTCAACTCCGGTGACATGCCGGACATCTTCCTCGCCCGTGGCGGCGGCAAGCTCGCCGACGTCGTCAGCGCTGGCAAGGTGAAGGACCTCACCGGACTCATCGACGACGACGTGAAGACCGCGTTCGGCGACGCTCCGTTCAGCGCCTTCACGATCGACGACAAGATCTACGGCATGCCGAGCTCGGTGCTGCCCGGTGGCATCTTCTACAGCAAGGACCTGTTCGCCGAGGCGGGGATCACCGAGGAGCCGACCACCCTCGACGAGCTCGAGGCCGCCGTCACGAAGCTGAAGGACGCGGGTATCGCGCCGATCGCCCTTGGCGCGAAGGATGCATGGCCCGCTGCGCACTGGTTCTACTTCTTCGCCCTGCGTGCGTGCGATCAGGGCATCGTCCAGAGCCTGGCCACCGACCCCGACTTCTCGGATCCCTGCTGGCTGGATGCAGCAGAGAACCTCGCCGACTTCACGGCCACCGAGCCGTTCAACGACGGATTCCTCACCACGACGGCGCAGCAGGGCGCCAACTCCTCCGCCGGTCTGCTGGCGAACCACCAGGCGGCCATGGAGCTGATGGGTGCGTGGGACGTCGGCGTCATCGCGAGCCTGACCCCCGACCAGAAGCCGCTCGCCGATCTCGGCTGGTTCCCGTTCCCCGAGGTCGACGGTGGTGAGGGCGGCGCCGGCGCCATGATGGGCGGCGTCGACGGCTTCTCATGCGCGGTGGACTCGCCCTCGGCCTGCGAGGACTTCCTGAACTTCGTCTCGTCGAAGGAATGGCAGGAGAAGTACGCCACCGCCTTCCAGACGATCCCGGCGAACCAGGATGCGACGGGCGCCGTGACGGATCCCTCGCTGCTCCCGCTGATGGACGCCTACAGCGCCGCACCGTACGCCAGCCTCTGGCTGGACACCGCCCTCGGCCAGAACGTGGGCAACGCGCTGAACACCGGTGTCGTCGAGATGCTCGCGGGTCAGGGCGACCCGCAGAAGCTCGTCGACAGCATCGCCAACGCGGCAGCCCGAGGCTGACGCGGATCATGACAGACACGCAGGTGCAGACCTCTTCCGCACCTGAGACGAGCACCCGTACCGGAGCCGACGCCTCGTCAGCTCCGGTACGGAGGCCGCGGCGGGCCGATTGGCGCAAACGCGGCGAGATCGCGCTCCTCTCGGGTCCCGCATTGCTGGTATTCGTCGGCTTCGTCATCTTCCCGGTGCTGATGGCCGCGTTCTACGGATTCTTCAAGTGGAACGGCTTCGGCTGGCCCACCGAGTTCGTCGGAATCGACAACTACGTCCTCATGCTGCAGGACCAGACCTTCCGCGACGCGGTCGCGCACAACTTCGCCATCGTGGTGCTCTCCCTGGTCATGCAGGGGCCGATCGCGATCCTCTTCGCGCTTCTCCTGAACCAGAAGATCCGGGGTCGATCGGTCATCCGCGTGCTGATCTTCGCCCCGTACGTGATCGCCGAGGTCGTGGTCGGCACCGGCTGGAGCCTGATGCTCCAGGACGCCGGTGCGCTGAACTCCCTTCTCGAGAAGGTGGGGCTCGGCTTCCTGCAGAGCTCATGGATCGCGGACCCTGCGATCGCGATGTGGTCGCTCATGATCATCATCACGTGGAAGTACATCGGCTTCGCGGTCATCCTCATGCTGGCCGGGATGCAGTCGATCCCGGAGGAGCTCTATGAGGCGGCCGCGATCGACGGCGCGGGATTCTGGAAGACGCAGTGGAGCATCACGCTGCCACTGCTCGGCCCGACCATCCGGATCTGGGCGTTCCTCTCGATCATCGGCTCGCTGCAGCTGTTCGACCTCGTCAACATCATCTGGGGTCAGTACATCGCCGCTACGGCGGGGACCTCGACGATGGCGACCTACATGTACCAGAACGGTCACCTGGCCGGGAACTACGGATTCGGCAACGCTGTCGCGGTGATGCTCTTCGTCATCTCGCTCGTCGTGGCCCTGCTCTACCAGCGATTCGTGCTGCGGCGCGACACCGAAGGAGCACTGACCGGCGACAGCGGAAAGGCGCGCAAGCGATGACCGACACGCTCAAGACCTCCGTGGCCATTCCGGTGGCCTCCATCCGCGGACGGCGCAACGCCGCCGGCATCCGATGGGGGAGTCCCGGCGTCTACCTGCTGGCGCTCGTGCTGATCACGATCTGCATCACACCCGTGCTGTACATCATCATCGGCGGCTTCCGCACGAACTCCCAGATCACCGCTGATCCGTCGGCGTGGCCGTCGCCGTGGGTGTTCGCGAACTACACCGACGTGCTGGCGAGCGACGTCTTCTGGACGGCGATGCGCAACTCCGGCATATCCGCGATCGGCACCACCCTCGGCGCCGTCGTACTGGGAGTGATGGCGAGTTACGTCATCGCGCGCTACGAGTTCAGCGGCAAGGCGGTCATGTACTCGCTGTTCGCGGCGGGACTCATGTTCCCCGTGACCGTCGCGATCACGCCGCTCTATCTGCTGATCCGCAACCTGGGCCTCGTGAACAACCTCGCGGGCATCATCCTGCCGCAGATCGCCTTCGCACTTCCGACGACGATCATCATCCTGGTGCCGTTCCTGAAGGCGATCCCGAAGGAGCTCGAGGAGGCGGCATCGATCGACGGTGCTTCGCGACTCGGATTCTTCTGGCGCATGGTGATCCCGCTGAGCCTGCCCGGTGTCATCACCGTCGGCATCCTCGCCTTCATCGGCGCATGGAACGGCTACATGCTGCCGCTGTTCATCCTCAACGATCAGAGCCTGCTCACGCTGCCGCTGGGCGTGCAGAACTTCGCATCGCAGTATTCGGTCGACACCGCCAGGGTGCTCGCCTACACCTCGCTGTCGATGCTTCCGGCCCTGATCTTCTTCAGCCTCTTCGAACGCCGCATCGTCGGCGGCCTGACCGGCGCCGTGAAGGGCTGACGGGCTCGCACGATGGAGACGACAATGATCGCGGACATCCCCGCGTACCCGACCGCGGCGTCGGAGCACGTCCACGCGCTGCTCGCGCAGATGACCCTTCAGGAGAAGGCGGCGCAGATGGTCGGCTACTGGCTCGACCAGGGCGGTGAGCTCGTCGCGCCGATGGCGGACGAGATGGCCTCGTCCGCGGCCTCCGGCGCCCTCGCAGAGATCACCCGGGACGGCATCGGCCACTACACCCGTGTGTACGGCACGCGGCCCGTCGAACCGGTGGAGCGGGCGGCCTGGCTGTGGAGCGAACAGCGTCGGCTGAAGCGCGAGACGCGCCTCGGCATCCCCGCGCTCGTGCACGAGGAGTGTTTGACGGGGCTGGCTGCGTGGAAGGCGGCGACCTTCCCCACTCCTCTCGCATGGGGGGCATCGTTCGATGCCGAGCTCGTCGGCGAGATGGCGGCGCTGATCGGCGGCTCCATGCGCGAGCTGGGCATCCATCAGGGTCTTGCGCCCGTTCTCGATGTCGTGCGCGATCCGCGGTGGGGAAGGGTCGACGAATGCATCGGCGAGGATCCGTACCTCGTCGGCACGATCGGCACGTCGTTCGTCCGCGGACTGCAGTCGGCGGGCGTGCATGCCACGTTGAAGCACTTCCTCGGATACTCGGGGTCGCGGGCCGGGCGCAATCACGCCCCGGTGTCCGCGGGGCCGCGCGAGGTCGCCGACGTGTTCTTGCCGCCGTTCGAGATGGCGATCCGCGACGGGGGAGCGCGCGGTGTGATGAACAGCTACACCGAGATCGACGGCGTTCCCGTGGCGTCCGATCCCGAGCTGCTCACCGGACTGCTGCGCGAGCAGCTCGGCTTCGACGGCGTGGTGGTCGCCGACTACTTCGCCGTCGCCTTCCTCGAGGTCATGCACGCCGTCGCCGCGGACCGGGGCGACGCAGCGGCGCTCGCCCTGACCGCAGGGATCGACGTCGAGCTTCCGTCCGGGGACGCGTACCTCGCTCCTCTCGTCGACAGGGTGGCTTCCGGCGCGCTCGACGAGCGCTATCTCGACCGCGCCGTGCTGCGCATCCTCACGCAGAAGGAGGAGCTGGGACTGCTCGCCCCCGACGCCTTCGAGGGGGAGCCCCCGTCGGTCGTCGATCTCGACACCTGGCGCCATCGCGACGTCGCGAGACGACTGGCGGCCGAATCGCTCGTGCTGCTCGCGAACGACGGTGCCCTCCCGCTCGCGGCGGAGGCGCGGCGCATCGCGCTCATCGGGCCGAACGCGGACAGTGCCGAGGCGCTGCAGGGGTGCTACTCCTTCGCGAACCACGTGCTCGCCCACCACCCCGACCACGAGCTCGGCATCGAGATCCCCACGGTGCGCGCGGCGCTCGCCGCGGCTCTGCCCGAGGCGGAGATCGTGCACGTGCGCGGCGCCGAGGTCGAGGGCGACGATCGCTCAGGCTTCGAGGACGCGGCTCAGGCCGCGGCATCCGCCGACGTCGCGATCGTCGTCGTCGGCGACCGCGCGGGGCTCTTCGGTCGCGGCACGGTCGGTGAGGGCAATGACGTCGACGTGCTCGATCTGCCCGGCGTGCAGCGCGAACTCGTCGCGCATGTGGCCGCGACCGGCACCCCGGTCGTGCTCGTGCTGCTCACCGGGCGTCCCTACGCCATCGAGTGGGCGCTGGAGGGCACGCACCCCCGACCGGCCGCCGTGCTGCAGGCGTTCTTCCCTGGAGAGGCGGGCGCGACCGCGCTCGCCGAGGTGCTCACCGGCTCGACGGCGCCGTCCGGTCGGCTGCCCGTGAGCCTGCCGCGCTCCGCCGGTGCGCAGCCCTACAGCTATCTGCGTCCGATCCTCGGCGGAGCCAGCGATGTCACGTCAGCGGATCCGACGCCGCTGCGCCCGTTCGGGTTCGGGCTCTCGTACACGACCTTCGACTACGCCGACCTCGCGGCGGACGGCTCGGCGTCGACCGACGGCCGGTTCACGGCATCCGTCACGGTGACCAACACCGGCGCCCGGGATGCCGCCGAGGTCGTGCAGCTGTACGGACGGGATCCCGTCGCCTCGGTGACGCGGCCGGTCGTGCAGCTCATCGGCTACGCGCGGGTCGAGATCCCGGCGGGCGGCAGCCGCCGGGTGCGCTTCGACGTGCCGGCGACGCGCTTCGCCTTCACCGACCGCAGGATGCGGCGCGTCGTCGAGCCCGGCGAGATCCAGGTCTGGGCGGCCTCCCACTCGGAGGCGCTCGCGTCATCCGCCGCCTCCGACGCGACCGGCGGGGCGATCTCCAACCGCAAACGGGGTGCGCGCCGCTCGCTGCCGGGCACCGCGACCGCGGTGGGCGTCGTCTCGCTGGTCGGGCCCGTGCACGAGGTGACGCCGGAGGACGGGCGCATCGTCGCAGTGACGGTCGACTGAGGCGGCGCATACGACAGGGGGGTCCGCCGCAGCATCACTGTTCCGGCGGACGCCCTCTGGTCTATATCGGGCCGGCGTCCGTTCCTCAGTAGCTCGCGCGTTCCTCGCCGGTGTCGGTGCCGAACCGGGCGGCGAGAGCCTCGGATGCTCGAGCGAGCAGCGCGACGTCGGCGCCGACCGCGACGAAGTCGGCGCCGTCGGCGATGTACGCATCCGCCGCTGCCGGATCGAACGCGTTCACGCCGACCGGGGTGCCGGCCGCCGTGGCAGCGGCGAACACCGCACCGACGGCCGCGACCACATCGGGATGGGTCTGCTGTCCGAGCAGGCCCATCGACGCGGACAGATCCGATGGTCCGACGAAGATCGCGTCGACGCCGTCGACTGCCGCGATCTCTGCGGCGGCGTCGACGCCGGCAGCGGTCTCGATCTGCACGGTCAGCGAGGTGTGCAGCGCCGAGTCGCGAAGGTACCCGTCGACGCGGTTCCATCGTGCGCTGCGGGCCAGCGCGCTGCCGACGCCGCGCACGCCCTCCGGCGGGTACCGGGTGGCCGCGACCGCCGCCCGTGCCTCCTCCACCGACGACACCATCGGCACGATGATGTTCTGCGCTCCGAGATCGAGCACCTGCTTGATCGCCACGGGGTCGTTCACGGGCACGCGGACCACGGGGGTGATGGGGTACGCCGCCACGACCTGGAGCTGCACGAGCACGGTGTCGAGAGTGTTCGCCGAGTGCTCCATGTCGACCAGGAGCCAGTCCAGCCCCGACCCGGCGGCGACCTCGGTCACGAGCGGGCTCCCGGAGCACGCCCACATGCCGATCAGCGCGCGGTCGGCCGCGGTGAGCCTCTCACGGAACGAGGGAGTCAGATGAAGCGGCATGTGATGGTTCCCATCGGTCCGTAGTCGCACAGCACGTCATCGCCGCGCGACACCCACATCGGGCGTGTGAACGATCCTGCCAGGATGATCTCGCCCGCCTCCAATCGCGCGCCGTGCTGGTGGAACTTGTTCGCCAGCCACGCCACGCCCGTCGCCGGGTGATTCAGCACTCCGGCGGCGACCCCGGTCTCCTCGATCTCGCCGTTCTTGAAGAGCAGACCGGGGATCCAGCGCAGGTCGATCTCGTCCGGGCGCTTGCGGACGTCGCCGAGCACCATGGCTCCGTAGGCGGCGTTGTCGCTGATCGTGTCGACGATCGTGCGGCCCTCGAGCTCGATGTGCGAGTTCAGGACCTCGAGCGCGGGCACGGCGTAGTCGATCGCCGCGAGCGCGTCGTCGAGCGTGCAGTCGGGCCCCTCGAGCGGATGCTTCAGCACGAAGGCGAGTTCGACCTCGATGCGCACATTCGAGAAGTGGTCGGCGGGGATCTCGGCGCCGGACTCGTACACGGTGTCGTCGAACATCACGCCGTAGTCGGGCTCGGTGATGCCGGTCGCGTGCTGCATGGCCTTCGAGGTGAGCCCGATCTTGCGGCCGACGAGCCGACGCCCGGCGGCGATCTGCGCGTCGCGCCAGACCCCTTGGATCGCGTAGGAATCCTCGATCGTCGCGGCCGGGTACCGCGCGGTGATCCGCGGGATCACTCCGTGCGTGCGATCGGCCTCGGCGAGCTCGGCCGCGATGGTCGCGATGTCTTCGTGCGAGAGCATCCGCTCCTCCTTCGATAGTGCGTTCCGTATGTTCGTTTCGTCTCGCTTCGCTCGCTCAACGACCGGGGTGTGCGTTCCCGGTCGCTTCGCTCGCTCAACGACCGGGGTGTGAGTTCCCGGTCGTTGAGCGAGGGAGCTTGCGACCGAGACGAAACGCGGTGACCGCTCAGAGCTGGTTGCCGAGCTTCTTCTCGCCGTCTTCGGTGCGGGTGTAGCTGAAGCCGTCGGCACCGATCGTGACCGCCATCTCCGACGAGTCGGTGCGGGCGACGACGGGCTGCGGGTTGCCGTCGAGGTCGAGCACGAGGGAACCGTCGGTGTACCAGGAGGGGACGACGGGGTTGCCCCACCAGTCACGGCGCTGGTTGTCGTGCACGTCCCAGGTGATGACGGGGTTGTCGGGGTCTCCCGTGTAGTAGTCCTGCGTGTAGACCTCGACGCGGTGGCCGTCGGGGTCGCGCAGGTAGAGGTAGAACGCGTTGGAGACTCCGTGGCGTCCGGGGCCGCGCTCGATCGAGTCCGAGCGGCGAAGCGCCCCGAGCTTGTCGCAGATCGCGAGGATGTTGTGCTTCTCGTGCGTGGCGAAGCACACGTGGTGCATGCGAGGTCCGTCGCCCCCGGTCATGGCCGTGTCGTGCACGGTGGGCTTGCGGCGCATCCACGCGGCGTAGACCGTGCCCTCCTCGTCCTGGATGTCCTCGGTGACGCGGAAGCCGAGGTCCTGCATGTAGCGCACGGCGCGGGGGACGTCGGGGGTGATCTGGTTGAAGTGGTCGAGACGCACGAGCTCGCCGGGGATGTGCAGGTCGTAGCGCCACGACATCCGCTCGACGTGCTCGGACGCGTGGAAGAACTCGTAGGGGAAGCCGAGCGGATCGACCACGCGCACGGAGTCCCCGACGCCCTTCACGAATCCTTCCGGTTCGCGGCGCACGTCGCAGCCGAGCTCGGTGTAGAACTCGACGGCTCGGTCGAGGTCTTCGGCAGAGCGCACACGGTAGGAGAACGCGGCGACCGCGGCGATCGGACCCTTGCGCAGCACGAGGTTGTGGTGGATGAACTCCTCGGTGGAGCGCAGGTAGATGACCTCGTCATCCTCCGCGGTGACGTAGAGCCCGAGGATGTCGACGTAGAACTGGCGGGATGCTGCCAGATCCGTGACGATCAGCTCCATGTAGGCGCAGCGCAGGACGTCCGGCGGCGTGCTCTTCGGCGTCGGGAGCGGGTTCTCCGGGTGGATCGGCGCCTCCTGGCTCACGTAGTAGCCGGCGGAGGTCAGGGTCATGTCGTCGCGGTTGGTCATCTCAGCGTCCTTGCTCTTGTCGTGCGTTTCGTCTCGCTGCGCTCGCTCAACGACCGCGGGTTGTGCGTTTCGTCTCGCTGCGCTCGCTCAACGACCGGGAGTCGTCGTGCGTTTCGTCTCGCTGCGCTCGCTCAACGACCGAAGGTGGGGTTGTGCGCGCCGCCGAGCGTGATGTGCACGCTCTGCTGGTCGGTGTAGAAATCGATCGAGCGATAGCCGCCCTCGTGACCGAGACCCGAGGCCTTCACGCCGCCGAACGGCGTGCGCAGGTCCCGCACGTTGTTGCTGTTCAGCCACACCATGCCGGCCTCGACCGACTGCGCGAAGTTGTGCGCACGGGTGAGATCGTTCGTCCAGATGTACGCCGCCAGGCCGTACTTCGTGTTGTTCGCGAGCGACAGCGCCTCCTCATCGGAGTCGAACGGCGTGATCGCCACCACGGGCCCGAAGATCTCCTCCTGGAAGATGCGCGCGTCGGGGGAGACGTCGGCGAAGACCGTCGGGGCGACGAAGTTGCCCTCGTCGAAGCCCTCGGGGCGCCCGCCGCCGGCGACGAGACGCCCCTCGGTCTTGCCGATCTCGACGTACGACATCACCTTGTCGTAATGCTCGGGGTGCACGAGCGCGCCGACCTCGGTGGTGGGGTCGTGCGGGTAGCCGACCTTCACCCGCTGAGCCTGCGCGGCGTATCGCTCGACGAACTCGTCGTAGATCGAGCGCTCGACGATGATGCGCGAACCGGCGGTACAGCGTTCGCCGTTGAGGGAGAACACGCCGAAGATGGTCGCATCGACGGCCGCCTCGAGGTCGGCATCCGCGAAGACGACGGCCGGGGACTTGCCGCCCAGCTCCATCGAGAGACCCTTGAGGAAAGGCGCAGCGTTGCCGAAGATGATCTGCCCGGTGCGGCTCTCACCGGTGAACGAGATGAGCGGGACGTCAGGATGCTTCACCAGCGCGTCGCCGGCGTCCTCGCCGAGCCCGTTCACGAGGTTGAACACCCCCTGCGGGAGTCCAGCCTCTTCGAAGATGCCGGCCCACAGGGATGCCGACAGCGGGGTGAACTCGGCCGGCTTCAGCACCACCGTGTTGCCGGTCGCGAGCGCGGGACCGAGCTTCCACGACTCGAGCATGAACGGTGTGTTCCACGGCGTGATGAGCCCTGCGACGCCGATCGGCTTGCGGTTGACGTAGTTCATCTGCTTGCCGGGCACCTTGAAGGCGTCATCCGACTGCGCGACGATCAGATCGGCGAAGAAGCGGAAGTTCTCCGCGGCGCGACGGGCCTGCCCCAGTGCCTGCGTGATCGGCAGACCCGAGTCGTAGGACTCGAGCTCCGCCAGGCGCGCATCGCGGGATTCGACGATGTCGGCGATGCGGTGCAGTACACGGCTGCGCTCGCGCGGCAGCATGCGCGGCCACGGACCCTCGTCGAATGCCCGCTTCGCGGCGGCGACCGCGAGCTCGATGTCGGCCTTCTTGCCGGCCGCCGCGGTCGTGTACGTCTGGTTGGTCACCGGGTCGAGCACGTCGAACGCGTCGCCATCGACCGAGTCGACGAACGCCCCGTCGATGTAGTGCTGGATGTGGTCGGGAAGATCTGCGGGAACGCGGGACTCGGTCATGATTCGTCTCCAGAGGGGTGGGCGGAACGGGTGTGCAGCGCATCGAGGAACGCGTCCCTCGTGCGCCAGCGGTGATCGCGGGCTGCGAGTTCGATCTCGAGCGGGTCGGCGCCGGCACGGATGAGCTCGAGGATCCGGGTGTGCTCCTCGACCGAGTGGTGGGCGCGCCCCGGCACATAGGCGAAGGTGGTGTCGCGGATGCCGGAGAGGCGGGACCATCCGCGGTGCACGAGTTCGAGCAGCTGCGGATTCGGGCACGGCTCGAAGAGCAGCGAATGGAAGCGGCGGTTCAGCTCGGTGAAGGCGTGCGCGTCGAAGTGGTCGAGCAGGCGCGTCATGCGCTCGTTGACCTCGGCGGCGGCATCCAGAGCCGCGCCGTCGAGCAGGGGAGCGGACAGCGCGGTCGCCGCACCCTCGACGAGGCCGAGGGTCTGCATGGTGTCCGCGTACTCGTCCTCGTCGACCAGCGTGACGCGCGCGCCGACGTTGCGTTCGAAAGTCACCAGGCCCTCCGCCTCGAGGCGGCGGATCGCCTCGCGCACGGGAACGACGCTCATTCCGAGCTCGTCCGCGATCGACCCGAGCACCAGCCGGTACCCGGGGCCGAACGCATGGGAGGAGATCCGTGCGCGGATCCAGAGATAGGCCTGCTCGGACTTTCCGGTACCGACGAGCGCGGTCACAGCTCGGCTCCCTTCGTCGCGCTGTGCTCGCTCAGCGAGCGGGAGGAGTCTCCCTTGCTCCGTGACTCGGCGTCCTTGCTCCGTGACTCGGCGTCGTAGATCGCGCGCCACTCGGCGTTCAAGGGGAACAGCCCGTCCACGGGGTGGCCTTCGGCCACCTTCTCGGCGATCCAGGCATCCTCGGTCTCCTGGGCGAGAGCGGCATCCGCGACCTCCTCGGCGAGCGACGGCGGGATGACGATCACGCCGTCGGAGTCGCCGACGATGATGTCGCCCGGCTGCACGGTCGCGCCTCCGCAGGCGATCGTCACGTCGACCTCCCAGGGCACGTGGCGCCGTCCGAGCACCGAGGGGTGAGCGCCCTGCGAGAAGACGGGCAGTATTCCGGCCACGGCGTCGAAATCGCGCACGCCGCCGTCGGTCACGACTCCTGCGGCGCCGCGCGCGCGGGCGCGGAGGGCGAGGATGTCGCCGAGCGTGCCGGAGGATGAGTCGCCTCGGGCCTCGATCACGATGACCTCGCCGCTCTCGACCGCGTCGAAGGCGCGCTTCTGGGCGTTGTAGCCGCCACCGCGGCTCGCGAAGAGATCTTCGCGGAACGGCACGAAGCGCAGCGTCTTCGCGGTGCCGACGATCTTGACGCCCGGCGCGTTCGCGGCGACGCCGTCGATGAAGCAGGAGTGGTGTCCGCGCTTGCGCAGCTGTGCGGACAGGCCGGCAGTGGGAGCCTCGAGCAGCTTCGCGCGCAGCGCGGGGGAGAGGGACGGGCGTTTGGTCTCGTCGCTGCGCTCCTCGCTCGACGACCGGGACTCGGACCCGGTCGTCGAGCGAGCGGAGCGAGACGAAACGTCGTCGGATGCGGGGGTGCCCCAGGCCTCGGAGCGCTGCAGGTCGTCGACCGCGGGGAGGGAACCGAGGGTCGCGTCGAAGGGCGTCTCGCCCTGCGTCACGGTCGTGACGAGTCGGCCGGACGTCGGTGCGCCGGGAGCGCTCGGGGCATCGACCTCCACCTCGACGACGTCGCCCGGCACGATCACCGAGGAACCGGCGGGTGTGCCGGTGAGGATCACGTCACCCGGTTCGAGCGTGAAGTGCTGCGAGAGATCAGCGATGAGCTGGGGGAGGGAGAAGATCATCCCCGCCGTCGTGTCGTCCTGGCGGAGTTCGCCGTTGACCCATGTGCGCACGCGCAGCGCACCGGGATCGACGCTGCGGGCGTCGATCAGTTCGGGGCCGAGCGGGGTGTACCCGTCGCCACCCTTGGAGCGCACGTTCGAGCCCTTGTCGTTCGCCCGCAGGTCGTAGAGGCCCAGGTCGTTCGACGCGGTGACCGCGGCGACATGCGACCAGGCGTCCGCGATCGACACTCGCCGAGCCGCGGTGCCCATCACGACGGCGATCTCCCCCTCGAAGGCGAGGAGTTCGGTGCCGTCCGGGCGTTCGACCGTTCCTCCGGATGCCGCCACCGAACTCGCGGGCTTGAAGAAGTACGAGGGGTGCTCGGGGCGCCTTCCACGCTGCTCGGCTCGTGAGGCATAGCTCAGATGGATCGCGATGATCTTGCCGGGGCGGGGGATGGATGCCGTCACGGATGCGTCTCCTCTGGCTCGTCGTCGATGCCTTGTTCGTCGAACGCATTGTGCGTCGTATTCGAAATCATATATCATCGGTCTCACCCCCGGCAAGCATCTCGATCCGATCGGGTCGCACGCCGTGACAATGCCGTCACAACCAAAGGAGACACCCCATGAGCGGGCAGTCGCAGGGCGGATTCACGCCCACTGGAACCATCGCCACCGCCGCAGACCGTCGACGCGTCGTCTTCGCGACCGTCGTCGGAACCACGGTCGAGTGGTACGACTTCTTCATCTACGCCACCGCCGTCGGCCTGGTCTTCGGGCAGCTGTTCTTCGAGCCGCTCGGCGCGAACAGCGCCCTCATCGCCTTCGCCACGGTGGGTGTGAGCTTCCTGTTCCGCCCGCTCGGCGCCTTCCTCGCCGGTCACTACGGCGACAAGCTCGGGCGCAAGGCCGTGCTGATGTGGACGCTGATCCTCATGGGCGCGGCGACCGCGCTCATCGGCATCCTCCCCACCTATGACGCGATCGGACTCGCGGCACCGATCCTGCTCGTGCTGCTGCGCATCATCCAGGGCATCTCCGCGGGCGGGGAGTGGGGCGGCGCGGTGCTGATGGCCGTGGAGCACGCGCCCAGGACGAAGCGCGGGCTGTTCGGCGCCTCCCCGCAGATCGGCGTCCCGCTCGGACTGCTGCTCGCCTCGGGCGTCATGGCGCTGATGACCGCGCTCGCACCCGGCGACCAGTTCGTGGCCTGGGGGTGGCGCATCCCGTTCCTGCTCAGCGTCGTGCTGATCCTCGTGGGCTACTACGTGCGGCGCAAGGTCGAGGAGAGCCCGGTGTTCACCGAGCTCGCCGAGCGCAAGGAGAAGGCACGGATGCCGATCGTGCAGCTCTTCCGCAAGCACCTGCTGCTCGTGATCATCGCGGCCCTCGTGTTCGCCGGCAACAACGCCGTCGGCTACATGACGACCGGCGGCTACATCCAGGGCTACGCGACGAACCCGGAGGGACCGATCGGACTCGACCGGGGTCCGGTGCTGTGGGCCGTCGCCGGTTCCGCCGTCACCTGGCTGCTCACCACGCTGCTCGCGGGGTGGATCTCCGATCGCATCGGCCGACGCACGACCTACATCCTCGGATGGGTCATGCAGCTCGTCGGCGTGTTCACGCTCTTCCCGCTCGTGAACACCGGCCAGATCGGGATGCTGTTCGCGGGCCTCGCGATCCTCACGATCGGCCTCGGCTTCACCTACGGCCCGCAGGCCGCGCTGTACACCGAGCTCTTCCCCGCGAGCATCCGGTTCTCCGGCGTCTCGATCTCCTATGCCATCGGTGCGATCGCCGGAGGGGCCTTCGCTCCCACCATCGCCACGGCCATCGTGCAGGCGACGGGGTCGACCCAGGCCGTGACCTGGTACCTGGCGGGCATGACCGTGCTGGGGCTGATCGCCACGCTGCTGCTCCGCGACCGCTCGGGCATCCCGCTCGGCCCGGATCACGAAGCAGAACAGGCAGTGAGCCCGATCCACGGGCTCGCGAGGGCCTGAGCGCCGCCCGGCGCGCGAGAATAGTCCCACCTCCGGAAGGAATCGACGACGATGCAGTTCCATCACCACGGGTACGTCTCAGGGGACCCGAGGGTCCTCCCCGCCGGTGTCGGCGAGAGACCGGCCGAGCTCCCCGACGAGGTCGACGTGCTGATCGTCGGCTCGGGGCCCGCGGGCATGCTGCTCGCGGCGCAGATGTCGCAGTATCCGGGCATCACGACGCGCATCATCGAGAAGCGCAGTGGACGCCTCGAACTCGGTCAGGCCGACGGCATCCAGCCGCGCAGCGTCGAGACCTTCCAGGCGTTCGGGTTCGCGGAGCGCATCATCGCCGAGGCATACAACATCGGGTGGATGAACTTCTGGGGCCCGAACCCCGAGAAGCCCGACGAGATCGTCCGCACCACGCGCACCGCCGACTACGCCTACGACATCTGCGAGTTCCCGCACCTGATCGTGAATCAGGCACGCGTGCTCGACTACTTCGCCGAGGCCGCGCTGCACGGTCCCGCCCGCATCGCGCCCGACTACGGCGTCGAGTTCATCGGGCTCGAGGTCGGCGAGGACGCGGTCGAGGTGTCCGTGCGCACCGCCGGCGGGGATCGGCGCATCCGAGCGAAGTACGTCGTCGGCTGCGACGGTGCCCGCAGCGGCGTGCGGGAGGCGATCGGCCGCACGCACGTCGGCGGTGTCTCCGCGCACGCCTGGGGCGTCATGGACGTCCTGGTGAACACCGATTTCCCGGATTGGCGCACCAAGTGCGCGATCAACTCCGAGGCGGGCAACATCCTGCACATCCCCCGCGAGGGCGGGTACCTCAGCAGGATGTACATCGACCTCGGCGAGGTCGCGGCCGATGACGATCACAGGGTGCGGCAGACGCCGCTCGAGGAGATCATCCGCAAGGCCAACGCGATCCTGCATCCGTACTCGATCGACGTCAAGGAGGTCGCCTGGCACAGCGTCTACGAGGTCGGCCACCGCGTCACCGACGGGTTCGATGACGTGATCGACGACTCCGGGCGCACGCCGCGGGTCTTCCTCACGGGCGACGCCTGCCACACGCACAGCGCCAAGGCGGGGCAGGGGATGAACGTGTCGATGCAGGACGGGTTCAACCTCGGCTGGAAGCTGGGGTCGGTGCTCACCGGGCGCGCACCGGAGACGCTGCTGTCCACCTACGGTGCCGAGCGTCGGCCCGTCGCCCAGCAGCTCATCGACTTCGACAAGGAGTGGTCCAGCCTCATGGCGCGCAAGCCGGAGGAGATCTCCGACCCCACGGAGCTGGCGACCTTCTATCTCGGCACCGCCGAGTTCCCATCCGGGTTCATGACGCAGTACACCTCGTCGATGATCACCGGGACCGACGCGCACCAGGAGCTCGCCACGGGCTTCCCTCTTGGTAAGCGCTTCAAGTCGGCCGAGGTCGTGCGGGTGAGCGACGGCAACGTCATCCACCTCGGTCATCACGCGAAGGCGGACGGGCGCTGGCGCGTCTACGCCTTCGGAGATCGGGACGGCACGCGGCTGGCGTCGTGGGCGGATGCCGCGACCCCGGTTTTCGCGCGCTTCACGCCGACGGATGCCGATGCCGATGCGGTCTTCGACGTCAAGGCGATCGACCAGCGGCCGTATGAGGAACTCGAGGTCACGACGGCCCCCGAACTGTTCCGACCACAGACAGGGCCTCTCGGCCTCATCGACTGGGAGAAGCTCTACGCGTCGGGGCCGTCGAAGTGGACGGACACCGACATCTTCGAGGCGCGGGGGCTCTCGCGCGACGGCGTGATCGTGGTCGTGCGTCCGGACCAGTACGTCGCCGCGATCCTCCCTCTCGACGACGTCGACGAGCTCTCCGGCTTCTTCGAGGGAGCATTCCTTCCCGCATGATCCCTGGGGTGCGCGGGGGATTGTTTCCTCGTGTTGACCCGGGATTCGGAGTTGGCCGTCGGTCTGCCCGAAGATCGGCAGATGCTCGAAGTGCTCTCCGTCACCAAGACGTACCGTCAGCGGGGGCGGACCATCACCGCCCTCGACGACGTGTCGTTGACCATCCCCGACGGCGCGCTGTACGGGATCGCCGGACGCAGCGGCGCCGGCAAGTCCACGCTGTTCCGCATCCTCACCGCGTTGCAGCGCCCGGACAGCGGAAAGGTCGTGATCGACGGAGACGACCTGTTCTCGCTCTCGCGCAGGGCGCTGCGTGAGCGGCGGAGGAAGATCGGGATCGTGTTCCAGCAGTTCAATCTGCTGCACGGCCGCACGGCGGCGCAGAACATCGAGTTCCCGCTCGAACTCGCGGGCGTCCCCGCCGAGCAGCGTCGTCAGCGGGTCGGCGACCTGCTCGACCTGGTCGGTCTCGCCGATCGGGCCGACAACTATCCGTCCCAGCTCTCCGGCGGACAGAAGCAGCGGGTCGGGATCGCCAGGGCTCTCGCCTCCGAGCCGAGCGTGCTGCTCTCCGATGAGGCGACGAGCGCCCTCGACGGTGAGACCACCAAGCAGATCCTCGACCTTCTCTCGCAGGTGAATCGCGAGCTCGGGGTCTCGGTGGTCATCATCACCCACGAACTCGACATCCTCCGCCGCCACGCGTCGCACGTCGCGGCGTTCGACGGCGGGCGTCTCGTCGAGGACGGACCGGTCCTCTCGTTGATCACAGACCCCGCCTCGCGCATCGGGCACGACCTGCTGCCGCGGTTCACGAGCGCGCCGAGCCACGGCATCCGCCGGGCCCTCGTGACCCTGCGCGGTGAGGAGCACGCGGCCGGATTCCTCGCCGACTACGGCAAGGATGCCGACTATCGCGTCCTCTCCGGAGCCGTCTACGATGTCGTCGGCGAGCACCTCGCCCGCTATGAGCTCGATCTCCCCGACGAGGCGGCGGTCGCAGCTCTCGACTCCCGTTCGTCCGATGCGATCACGGTGGAGTACGCATGACCGCCCGCACGCCCTGGGACCTCCTGTGGGAGGCGACCCTCGAGACGCTGTACATGACGGTGGCGACCTTCGTGCTCAGCCTGATCCTCGGCACGCTGCTCGGGCTCATCCTGTTCCTCACGACTCCGGGGTCGCCCTCGGTCGAGCGCCTTCGCACCGAGGGGCAGCGCCGAGCGGTCGTGGTCTTCCACCACATCCTCGGAACCTTCGTGAACATCGTCCGTTCGCTGCCGTTCGTGGTGCTGATCATCGCGATCATCCCGCTCACCCGGGCGATCGCCGGCACCACGCTCGGCGTGAACGCCGCACTCGTGCCGCTCGTGATCAGCATCGCGCCGTACTTCGCGCGTGTGATCGACAACGCGTTGCACGAGATCGACGAAGGTCGCCTCGAGGCGGTCGAGGCCATGGGCGTCAACACCTGGCAGCTCATCTGGAAGGTGCTGCTGCCCGAGGCCCGCTCCGGTCTCATCGCAGGCTCCACGCTCGTGCTCATCTCGATCGTCGGAAACGTCGCGCTCGCCGGAACGGTCGGCGCCGGCGGTCTCGGCGACTTCGCCATCAAATACGGCTATCAGCGCTACGACGAGGTGCTCATGTGGATCACGGTCCTCGTGATCACCGTGATCGTGCAGATCGTGCAGATCGGCGGCGACATCTGGCTCCGCCGCCGCACGCACAAGCGCTGACCCTCCTCTCTCATCCACTCGCACCATCCACAGCAAAGGAACCTCCACCATGCCCAGGAAGCACTCCCGTCTCATCGGAATCGCCGCGTTCGCGGCCGTCGCCGCACTCGGTCTCGCCGGCTGCGCAGGCGGCGGCAGCACCTCCTCCGGGGGCGCCGCGGCCTCGGACGACCGCTACTCGTCCGAGGACCAGCCGCTGCACATCTGGTCGGACAACCGTCCGCACTCCGAGATCCTGCAGTTCATCATCGACAACGACCTCCTGCCCGACGACGTCGAGCTCGAGATCACCCTCGCCGACTACAGCATCAACGAGAACCAGACCCTCGAGGACGGCGACGTCGACGCCACCTACATCGACCACATCCCGTTCTTCGAAGCCGACACCGAGCAGCGCGGAATCACGGATCTCGAGGTCGCCGCCGAGGTGCACATCGAGCCTCAGGGCATCTACTCCAGCAAGTACGACAGCATCGACGAGATCCCGGACGGCGCCACGATCGGCACGCCTGACAACGTCACGAACTTCGCCCGCGCGCTCTTCCTGCTGCAGAGCGCCGGTCTGATCGAGCTCGACCGCACGTACGACGGCGGCAAGCTCACGGGAGACGACCTGCTCATCACCGAGGACAACATCGTCTCGAACCCGAAGAACATCCAACTGCTCAAGGTCGCCGACAACGCGCAGCTCGCGCTGCAGTTGCAGGACGTCGATGCGGCCGTGCTGCAGGGCAACTCGGCGCTCGGTGTCGACCTGAGTCCCGCGAAGGACGCGCTGAAGCTGGAGAGCTCGACCAACGGCAACCCGTACGTGAACGTGCTGATCATCCCGACCGCCCTGAAGGACGACAAGCGCGTCAAGGCCCTCAGCGAGGCGCTCGAGAGCCAGGAGGTCGCCGACTTCATCACCGAGACCTACGACGGCAGCGTCATCCCGGTGAACCACGTCGACTGACGCTCACGCATCGCTAGGAGGGGCTTCCGATCCCGCGGATCGGAAGCCCCTTCGCGTGTCTTGGGCGCGATCGTCGGAGTGAGGAGTCGGAGGTGATGCGCGCACGGAGTCCCCGTCGGCGGATCCGGGCGGGCGGGTGCTCGGACGTCCGGGGATCATGACACGTGTCATGTCGAAGGCGTGACACCGCCCTCCGGCCGGCTCCGGTGCGGCTCGGGATGCTGGATGCATGAACACTTCAGCTGCAGCATCCGCGGTCGTCGAGCTCGTCGACGTCACGCGTCACTTCGGCATCGGCGATCGCCGCGTGCGGGCCGTCGACGGTGTGAGTCTCCGCATCGCGCGGGGCGAGATCGTCGCGCTTCTCGGCCCCAACGGCGCCGGAAAGACGACCACTCTCGACATGCTCCTCGGCCTCACCGAGCCGAGCTCCGGCACCGTGCAGGTCTTCGGCGGGCATCCCGCTGCCGCCGCCCGCGCCGGGTCCATCGCCGCCGTGCTCCAGAGCGGAGGCCTGCTCGGGGACCTCACGGTGGGCGAGACCGTGCGACTCATCGCGTCACTGCACGGGTCGCAGGCCCTCAGCCGGGTCGGCGAGGTCATGCAGCGAGCCGACCTCGCGCGGCTCGCGAAGCGCAAGGTCTCCAAGTGCTCCGGCGGCGAGCAGCAGCGCGTGAAGTTCGCGATCGCGATGGTCGCGGACCCCGATGTCATCGTGCTCGACGAGCCCACCGCGGGGATGGACGTCACCGCGCGGCGCCATTTCTGGGACGTCATGCGCGCCGACGCGGATGCCGGGCGCACGATCATCTTCGCCACGCACTACCTCGAAGAGGCTGAGCAGTTCGCGCGGCGCACCATCGTCATGCACCGCGGCACGATCGTCGCTGACGGCCCGACCGCGCGGCTGCGGGCGAGTCTGGGGGAGCGCACCGTATCCGCGACGCTCCCGGATGCTGCGCCGACGACCGTGCTCGACGTGCTCAGGGCCGTCGAGGGCGTCGTCGAGGTGCGCATCGACGCCGGACGGGTCGGGGTCAGAGCATCCGATTCCGACGCTGTGGCCCGCGTGCTGCTCGACGTCGGCGCGCACGATCTCGAGATCGCCGCCCCCACCCTCGAAACCGCCTTCACCGCACTCACGGAGGACTGATCCATGCTGCTCTCACCCACCATGCTGCGCATCGAGCTGATCCGGCAGATCCGCAACCCGTACACGCTGGCCTTCACCCTGGTGATGCCGGTGGCGATGTACCTCCTGTTCGGCGCGAGCATGGGCTACGGCTCCCTGTCCGCAGGCAAGGGCAACGTGTCCTTCTACATCATGACCTCCATGGCCGCCTACGGCACCGCAGTCGCGATGAGCTCGCTCACCTCGCTCGCGGCGACCGAGGCGAAGCAGGGCTGGGGCCGCCAGCTCGCGATGTCACCGCTGAGCACCGTCGGCTACGCGTTGACCAAACTGCTCACCGCGCTGTCGTACGCCGCTCTCGCCCTCGTGCTCGTGTTCGTCGCCGGGATGATGACCGGGGCGAAAGCCGATGACGCCTGGCGGTGGGCGGCCGCGGCCGGCATCGTCCTGGGGCTAGGCCTCATCTACGGCCTCTACGGGCTGGGTGTCGGGCTGTTCTTCAGCGGCGACTCCGCCACCGCGCTCGCATCGATCTCGATGACCTTCTTCGCCTTCTTCGGCAACGTGTTCATGCCGCTCGACGGCGTCATGCTCGACATCGCACGGTTCACGCCGCTCTACGGCTTCGTGGCGCTCAGCCGATGGCCCGTCACCGAGGGCCGGCTCACGACCGGACAGACGGATTCGATCTGGATGCTGATCCTCAACGTCGTCGTCTGGGTGGTGCTGTTCGGCCTGCTCGTCATGGCGGGTGCCCGCCGCTCCCGTGCGCGTCAGTAGGTTGGACTCATGACCGATCAGCCCGGTGGCGCCGCCTCGTCGTTCGCGGCGACCGGGGCTCCGCCCGCGGCCTGGGCGGTGACGGGTGCGCGAACGGATAAGCCCAAGGACCCGTGGGAGCGGTTCGGCTGGCTCATGGCCGTCATCTGGCTGGTCTTCCTGCTGTATCCGCTCTTCGCACTGCTCGGCTCCGACGCGCCTCTGGCATGGGTCGTCGTGGGGTGGATCGCCCTCGTGGCGTTCATCGTCGTCTATGTCGCGGGTTTCGTGATGGGGATGCGCTCCGGGGGCGGGCTCGGACGCCCGGTCGCGAGGCGCCAATGGGTCGCTTTCGGGTTGCTGATCCTCTTCACCCTGCTCGCGATCCCTTCGGTGGGCGGCAACGCACTGAGCTTCCTGCCGTTCGTCATGTCGTTCGCGTCATATGGGCTCACCCGGATCTGGCACTGGATCACCTTCGCCGGGGCCGTGAGCGCGACGGTGCTGACCGTGTTCCTGGCACCCGACGGCATGCGATTCATCTCGATCCTCGCCATCGTCGGACTGCTCGGAGTCGTGAACACGGTGTCGACCATGTTGATCCTGCGCTCCGTCGACGCAGATCGCCTCAGTCTCGAGCTCGCCACCAGCGAGGGCCGCGAGGCGGTCGCACGTGATGTGCATGACCTCATCGGGCACTCCCTGACAGTCGTGGGTCTGAAGGCGCAGCTCGTTCGTCGTCTCATGGACACCGATCCCGAGAAGGCGAAGGCCGAGCTCGCAGACATCGAAGCGCTCACGGCCGAAGCGATCGCCGGCGTGCGTGCCACCGTCGCGGGTGCGCGGGCGACGACGCTGGTGGAGCAGCTCGCCTCCAGCCGTGACGTGCTGGAAGCCGCGGACGTGCGCGTCGTCGTCGAGGGCGAGCCGGCGGCGCTCTCGGCGGCTCAGGCGCTGACGGCGGCGTGGATCCTCCGTGAGGCGACGACCAACACCCTCCGCCACGCCGCAGCGACGACCGTCGAGGTGCGGATCGGCCCCGGAACGTTCACCGTCACGGACGACGGCCCTGGTCCTGGTACGCGTGAGGGCAATGGTGTGCGGGGGATGCGGGAACGCGCAGCCGCATCGGGGGCAGCGTTCGTCTTCGGAACGGCCGAGAGCGGGGGAACCCGCGTGGAGGTGACGTGGTGAGCGACAGCATCCGACTGGTGATCGCCGACGATCAGGCGCTGGTGCGCGGCGCGCTGGGGGCGCTGCTCGACCTGGAGCCCGATCTCGAGGTGGTGGGTCTGGCAGCCGATGGCGCCGAGGCGCTGCGGATGGTCGGCGACCTCGCTCCGGACATCTGCCTGATGGACATCCAGATGCCCGACCTCGACGGTATCGAGGCGACGAGGATGCTGCGGGAGACCAGCGCCGCGACGCGCGTACTCATCGTGACGACGTTCGCCCGACCCGGCTACCTCCGCTCGGCGCTCGATGCGGGGGCCAGCGGATTCGTCGTGAAGGACAGCCCGGCCGAGAAGCTGGCGGATGCCGTGCGGCGGGTTCACGCCGGGATGCGGGTGCTCGACCCCGCGCTCGCCGAGGAGAGTCTGTTCGAGGGGGCGAACCCGCTCAGCGAAAGGGAACGTCAGGTTCTGCGACTCGCGGCCGACGGTGCCTCGGCGGCGTCGATCGCTGCGGAGGTGTTCCTCTCGGCGGGCACCGTGCGCAACCACCTGTCGGCCGCGATCGGGAAGACAGGAGCGGCGAACCGCGCGCAGGCGGTGCGCATCGCGCTCGACAAGGGGTGGATTTGAGCGCGCCCTTATCGACGGGATCGGCCCGTCCGTGGTCTGAAGTGGTCTGTTGCGATGTCTGTGGTCGGTCGTAGCGTGTTCTCAGGCGGGAGACGCCCGCCATGGAGGTGTGTGCGATGACCTGGAAGATCGAGCTCATCTTCGTGCCGGTGACGGATGTCGACCGCGCGAAGGAGTTCTACGAGAAGATCGGCTTCAACCCCGACCACGATCAGGTGCCCTACGAGGGGCTGCGCTTCGTGCAGATGACCCCGCCGGGTTCGGCGTGCTCGATCGCGTTCGGGACGGGACTCGACATCCCGCTCGAGCCAGGGCAGCAGAAGACCATTCAGGTGGTGGTGCCGAACGCCGAGGAGGCGAAGTCGCAGCTCGAGGCGGTCGGCGTCGCGACGAAGGGCGTCGACGACCTGGGCTGGGGCCGATTCGTGTGGTTCGACGATCCCGACGGCAACACATGGACGCTGCAGGAGCTGCCGGACTATGCGGCGGGCGCTCAAGGCTGACGCGCCGCGGAGCGTCGCTTGGGCTCCGTCGTCAGCGCAGTCGGGTCGCGCCGCCCGTGACGTCGATGCCACCGGCGAGCGGGACTGACACGAGGAGTTCGCTAGGGCGCCCGACGTGGGCGCCCTGGCGGATGCGGATCGTCGCCGGAACCGTCAGCCCCGCCGCGCGCAGATAGGCACCGGTCGAGGCCGCCGCCGAGCCCGTCGCGGGATCTTCGGTGATGCGCCCGACCGGGAAGAGATTCCGGGCGAGGTACTCGTCGTCGGAATCGGCGTGCAGCACGGTCACGGTGCCCAGCCAGCCCTGCTCGCGCATGAGCGCGGCGACGTCGGCCGGGGCGAAACGGAACTGGTGGAAGAGCTCGCGGTCGGCGAGGACGACGATCGGATGCCAGTTCCCGGCGAAGGACTCCCGCACCGGGTATCGGGGATCGAGGTCGGCGGCGGTGAGTCCGAGCAGCGTCAGCAGTTGATCGCGCACCTCGTCGTCGAGGTCGCGCACCTGCGGCTCGACGCTCGTGAACGACACGCTCACCGTGCCCTCGGCATCCGTCGTCGATCGGAGGGCGACGGCACCCGCCTGGGTGTCGAAGACGACCTCGCCGGTGCCGTCGCGCTCGGCGAGCGCCACAGCGGTCGCGACCGTCGCGTGCCCGCAGAACGGCACCTCTGCGGCGGGAGACCAATAGCGCACGCGATATCGGGAGGCGTCGTGCGAGGTCACGAATGCGGTCTCCGAGTAGCCGACGTCCGCGGCGATCCGCTGCATGTCGGCGTCATCCAGCGTGCTCGCGTCGAGCACGACCCCCGCCGGATTGCCACCGTCGGGGGTCGCGGCGAATGCGCTGAAGCGCAGGATCTCAGGTGCAGCGGGCATGGCGAGGAGCCTAACGGATGCGGCGGTCATGAGGTCGCGATCGAGCACCCGTCGGGTGATCGATCGTTCAGGAGTTCACGCGGATGATCTCCTGCTGGTACGGCGCGATGACATCGCCCGAGATGCGCAGATCCAGCAGCAGGAAGCGGCGTTCGGCTGGTTCCTCACGGGTCCACGCGGCGAGTCGGTCGAGATCGGAGAGCGCTCGGACGACGACACCCTCCGCGCCGACGGCCGCAGCGAACGCGGCGAAGTCGACCTCGGGGATGCGCATCGGCGCCTCGGCGAGACCCTTGAGTCCATAGAGGTTGACCTCGGCACCGTAGGCGGCGTCGTTCCAGATCACGGCGATGCCGCGTCCGCCGGCGGCGCGCACCGCCGACTCGAGATCGGCGATCGCCATGAGGCCGCCGCCGTCGCCCGAGGTGAGCACGATGGTCGCATCGCGGCGAGCGAGGGCGGCACCCACGACGCTGGGCCAGCCGAGGCCGATCGACTGGAACGCCGTGCCGACCATCATCATCCGGTCGGGTGACGCCACGGGCCAGTACATGTTCGCCCAACCGATGAAGTGCCCGCCGTCGGAGACCACGACGCGATCCTCGGGCAGCAGCTCGCCGATGCGACGCGCCGCGGAGCGTGGATCGAGGCGACCGTCGGGGGCGAGCTCCTCGCCGCGTTCGTAGGCGCGGGCCGCCGGCACATCCACGGTCTCCCGCCACGGCGCTCCCGTGCCCGCGTGCGAGAAGTCGGATTTTCCGGTCGACACGCCGTCCTCAGCCCCCTCGGCACCGGCGTGTCGGGCCGTGGCTCCGACCTTTCGCACGCGCGAGACGAGCGCCTCGGCGGCGAGCCGGGCGTCGGCGCGTACGAAGCCGCCGACGTGCGGATGCGTCGCCGCCGCGGCCGTGTCGATCTGGAAGACGCGGGTGCCGGGGGCGAACAGGTCGCCGAAGCGCATCGTGAACTGGTTGAGCGATGCGCCGAACACGACGGCGACGTCGGCGGAGTGGATCAGCTCCATGGCCCCGTCGGCTCCGAACCCTCCGGTCACACCGAGGTCGAATCTATCGTCGGGGAAGACGCCTCGCCCCAGCGCCGAGGTCGCGGTCAGAGCGCCGGTGAGCGCGGCCAACTCTCCGAGCGGATCGCCGGCGTTCGCGAGCCACGCCCCGCGACCCGCGAGCAGAACCGGACGGGCGGCCTCGGCGAGGGCGCGCGCGATCTCGTCGAGCATGCCCTCGGCGAACGCCCCACGGGGTGCGAGCGGTGCCGGGATGCGGGGCTGCGGCGCCGCGGCGACGGGCCCGGCCTCGAGAGCAGCGACGTCATAGGGGATGGCGAGCACGACGGGCACGCGATAGGTGAGGGCGTGCTCGATCGCGATGATCGTGGTGGCGGCGGCATCCGCGTGTCCGACGGTGTATGTGCGCGCTCCGACGGCCGAGGCGAGGGCGATCTGGTCGACGTCCCAGGGGCGGGGGCCCGACGTCGGCTCATCGCCGACCACGAGTACCAGCGGCACGTGAGCCTGCACCGACTCGGCGAGCGCGGTGAGCGTATTGGTGAAACCGGCTCCGTAGGTCGCCGTGCCCGCGGCGATGCGACCGGATGCGCGATAGTGTGCATCCGCGGCGACCACTCCGCCCTGCTCGTGGCGGACGGCCGTGAAGACGGCATCCGTCTGCGTCTCGAGGGCGTCGAGGAAGTAGGCGTTCCCGTTGCCCATCACGCCGAAGACGGCGTCGATGTGCTGGGCGAGGGTGAGTGCGACGTGAGCGGAGACGGAGGGCATGCGAAAGCCTTTCGAGACAGGGACGGAGAGTGCGGAATCCGTATGTGTCTCGCCCGCGCTGCGATGCGCGGAGCTTCGTGCCTCTTTTTCAGGCACCGGTCGCGTCAGGACCGGACGTGGCGAGTCTAGTCGTCTCGTCGGCGTAACGTGCTCGAAACGGACGCCGGGAATCATGCCCACATGGGATCGCTGTTCATGGGGTATTCGAGTCGAAGGCGTTCGGGGAGCGGCGCGGGACCGTGGGATGAGATGTTCCCGGCCGACGATTCTCAGGTCCGCGCTCCGTACCGCGAGATGTTCCCGGCTCTCGATCGCATGGACGACACCGAGTTGCGGGCGCGCACGGACGCACTGGCGAGCTCGTACCTTGCGCAGGGGGTGACGTTCGACTTCGCGGGGGAGGAGCGCCCGTTCCCCCTGGACGTGGTGCCGCGGGTTATCGCCTCGGATGACTGGTCGTATGTCGAGCGCGGGGTGCGTCAGCGGGTGAGGGCGTTGGAGGCCTTCCTCGCCGACGTGTACGGCCCGCAGCGCGCCGTGCGCGACGGGGTGATCCCCGCCGCGCTCATCAGCTCCTCGAGCCATTTCCACCGGCAGGCGGCGGGCATCGTCGGTGCGAACGGGGTGCGGATCCACGTCGCGGGCATCGACGTCATCCGCGACGAGGTCGGAGCCTGGCGGGTGCTGGAGGACAACGTCCGCGTGCCCAGCGGTGTGAGCTACGTGCTCGCCAACCGGCGGGTCATGGCGCAGACCCTGCCCGAGCTGTTCACCCGGCTCCGGGTGCGCCCCGTGGTCGACTATCCGAGCCGCCTGCTGCAGGCGCTCCGGGCCGCAGCGCCCCGCGGAGTCGACGACCCGAACGTCGTCGTGCTCACCCCGGGCGTCTACAACTCCGCGTACTACGAGCACACGCTGCTCGCCCGGATGATGGGGGTGGAGCTCGTCGAGGGACGCGATCTCTTCTGCTCTGCGGGGCGGGTGTGGATGCACACGACCTCGGGACCGACCCGGATCGACGTGATCTACCGTCGCGTCGACGACGAGTTCCTCGATCCCCAGCACTTCCGACCGGACTCGGTGCTCGGCGCTCCCGGTCTGCTGCTCGCCGCCCGACTCGGCAATGTGACGATCGCGAACGGCATCGGCAACGGCGTCGCCGACGACAAGCTCGTCTACACGTACGTCCCCGACCTGATCCGGTACTACCTCGGCGAGGAGCCGGTCCTCCCCAACGTCGATACCTGGCGCCTCGAGGAGCCGGAAGCGCTCGCCGAGGTGCTCGACCGACTCGACGAACTGGTGGTGAAGCCTGTCGACGGTTCCGGGGGCAAGGGCATCGTGATCGGCCCGGACGCCTCGAAGAAAGAGCTCGACGAATTGCGCACCACGCTGCTCACCGACCCGCGCGGATGGATCGCGCAGCCGGTGGTCCAGCTGTCGACGATCCCCACGCTCGTGGACGACGGGTTCCGTCCGCGTCACGCCGACCTCCGGCCGTTCGCCGTCAACGACGGTCACGACGTCTGGGTGCTGCCGGGCGGGCTGACCAGGGTGGCGCTCCCCGAGGGACAACTCGTCGTGAACTCCAGCCAGGGCGGCGGATCCAAGGACACCTGGGTCGTGGATCCTTATCTGCCCGCGATGTCGACAGTGCACGGATCGGATGCCGCTGCGCACGCGGATGCCGCGCAGGGATCGGACGCGGCGAGCGATGAGGTGTCGATCGCCGCCGGGGCTCTGCCGACTGCGCCGTCCGCGCGGGAGGAGTCGCACACGCCGTTCCGATCCTCACCGGCTGATGAGGATCTGGTCGCGAGGCATCACCAGCAGCAGCAACAACAACAACAGCAGCGCGGAGAGGCGACGTCATGCTGAGCCGGATCGCCGAGGCGCTGTTCTGGATCGGCCGCTACGTGGAGCGGGGAGACGGAACGGCCCGGATCCTCGACGTGCATCTGCAGCTCCTGCTCGAGGATCCCTGGGTCGAGGAGGACACCGCCTGCCGGTCGCTGCTGGCGGTGATGGGCACCGGTGTCGACGCGGAGCAGACGCTCGGCCGCGACGACGTGGTCCGTATCCTCGCGCTCGACCGCGACCACGCTGCATCCATCGCGCACTCGATCGCCGCTGCACGCGAGAACGCCCGGCGGGCGCGGGAGATCATCTCCACCGATCTCTGGGAGACGCTGAACGAGACGAACGCGCGGATGCCGAGACGTATCGCATCCGACAAGACCCACCAGTACTTCCGCTGGGTGCGTGATCGGGCCGCGCTCGCGTTCGGGGTGGTCGACTCGTCGACGAGCCGGGACGAGGCCTGGCACTTCTTCTCGCTCGGTCGGGCGATCGAGCGCGCCGACATGACCGCGCGGCTGCTCGCGACCCGCTCGCTGACCGAGGCGGGCGGTCCGAGCTGGACGACGCTGCTGCGCAGTTGCGGTGCGTACGAGGCGCACCTGCGCAGTCACCGGGCGGTGCCGACGGCGGCATCAGCTGTCGAGTTCCTGCTCGTGGATCGGCTGTTCCCGCGATCGGTCCTCGCCAGCGTGCTGCACGCCGAGGACTGCCTGCGGGGTATCGAGCCCGGCGGCGCCTTCAGTGCGCCGTCGCGGGCGCATCAGGTGCTCGGACGCGTGCGCGCCGAGCTCGAGTACCGGCCTATCGGGGACATCGTGCATGCATTGTCGGAGAGCATGGAAGAGGTGCAGGAGGGGGTCTCGCTCGCGAGCGACGCGATCCGCGAGCGCTACTTCCCGTCGATCGCGATGCCGGTGTGGATCGGAGAGGCACTGTGAGCAGACTGAGGGTCGTCCATCGCACGGGCATCCACTACGCGGAGCCTGCGACCGCCTCCTACAACGAGGTGCGGATGCTGCCGCACTCCCGCGACGGTCAGTTCGTGCTGCACGCCGCGCTCGACATCAGTCCGAGCGCGGCGCAGGAGTCGTACGTGGACTACTGGGACACCCGGGTGTCGACGTTCGAGGTGCTCGTCCCGCACACGGAGCTGTCGGTGACAGCGACGAGCGTGGTCGACGTGCGTCCGACGCCGAGCCTGCGTGAAGGGGAGTCGATCGACTGGGAAGAGCTGGCCGAGCGCATTCCGCTGTCGCTGGCGCTCGCCGAGTGCGTCGCGCAGACCGAGGCGACGACTCCTGACGAGGGCATGCGCGATCTCGCGCTGCGCATCGAGGCCGCGGGAGGCGGCATCGACGAGACGGCATCCGAGATCTGTCGGACCGTCGGCTCCGAGATGGAGTATCGACGGGGCGTCACGGGCGTGAACTCGACCGCGAAAGAGGCCTGGGCGGCGCGTTCCGGGGTGTGTCAGGACATCGCGCACGTCGCGCTGGGCGTGCTTCGGGCGGCCGGCATTCCGGCTCGCTACGTGTCCGGATACCTGCACCCGGATCCCACGGCCGGCATCGGCCAGCCGGTCGTGGGGGAGTCTCATGCCTGGGTCGAGTGGTACTCGGGAAGCTGGCGCGGCTTCGACCCGACCAACCTCGTGGAGATCGGCGAGTCCCACGTGTACATCGGCCACGGTCGCGACTACGCCGATGTCGCTCCGCTGCGCGGCGTGTACGCGGGTCCGAGCGGATCGGAGCTGTTCGTCGAGGTCGAGGTCACGCGGCTGGAGTGACGGTGGAGGAGAATGAGTCGGTGACTGATGCAACGATCGAGCGCGAGACGCTCACCTGGGACGGTTTCGGCTCCGCGACGCGGGATCTCGCGCGGAAGATCCTCGACAGCGGCTTCGAGCCCGAGGTGGTCGTCGCGATCGCCCGCGGTGGATTGCTGCCGGCGGGCGCGATCGCCTACGGTCTGGGCGCGAAGAACTGCGGCGCGATCAACGTGGAGTTCTACACCGGCATCGGCACCGTGCTCGACGCGCCGGAGGTTCTTCCTCCCGAGCTCGACATGGCCTATCTCGGCGGGCGCCGCGTGCTGCTCGTCGACGACGTCGCAGACTCCGGCCGCACTCTGGCGCTCGCGGTGCAGCTGTTGACGGACAAGGGCGCCGATGTGCGCTCGGTGACGATCTACACCAAGCCGTCGACGATCATCCAGCCCGACTACGCGTGGAAGGACACCGACCTGTGGATCAACTTCCCGTGGTCGTTCCAGGGCACCGTCCGCGAAGAGGACCTCGGGCTGCCGCCGACCGCCTGACGCGCTGAGGTCGTTCCGGCCGAGCTCGCGTCGGGCGCGCGGGGCCGGGCCCGCGGGCGCCGCGCGTCAGCCGCGCAGGAGGGTGCGGAGCGTCTGGATCGTGTCGGCGCCCTCGGCCGTCTTGTCGTCTCGGTAGCCCTTGACCCGCGCGAAGCGCAGGGCGATGCCACCGGGGTAGCGGGGCGAGCGCTGCACACCGTCGATCGCGATCTCGACGACGATCTCGGGTCGCAGGAAGACCGTGGATGCCGTCCGGCGCGTCTCGAACCCGGGGAAGGTCTCGGTCTGCCAGCGCAGCAGAGCGTCGGTGAGTCCCTTGAAGGTCTTGCCGACCATCACGAATCCGCCCGGCTCGCCGAACTCGCCTTCCGGATCGCGCGCGCCGAGATGGAGGTTCGAGAGCCATCCTTCCCGGCGGCCGGAGCCCCATTCGGCCCCGAGCACGACCAGGTCGTAGGTGAGCACCGGCTTCACCTTCACCCAGGACGCACCGCGCCGCCCGGCCGAGTACACCGAGTCGATGGCCTTCACGACGACACCTTCGTGGCCGGCGGCGAGAGCGTCGCGGGAAAGCTGCTCGGCGGCATCCGGATCATCGGTCACGATTCCCGGCATCCGCCACTCGCCGGCGACCCGCTCGAGAACCGCGAGGCGCTCCGACAGCGGTTCGTCGAGCAGATCCCTGCCGTCGACATGCAACACGTCGAAGAACCACGGACGCAGCGCGATCTCGCGGGCGACCTCGGCACCGAACCGCGACATCGTCTCCTGGAACGGACGCGGGCCGCCCTCCTCGTCGAGGGCGAGAGTCTCGCCGTCGAGGATGAGGTCGTGCGCCGGGAGCCCGCGGACCACGTCGACCAGCTCAGGGACGCGGTGGGTGATGTCCGCGAGGCTGCGGGTGAACACCGCGACGTCGCCGCCGTGTCGGTGCACCTGGATGCGCGCACCGTCGAGCTTGTACTCGACCGAGGCGCGACCCGTCGACTCCAGCGCGGCGGTGGGCGTCGCGGCGGTCGACGCCAGCATCGGGAGCACCGGACGCCCGACGAGCAGGCCGACCGCGTCGAGCTCATCCGGGGTCCCGGTGATCGCGAGGCGCGCGGTCTCGCCGAGGTCGCCGGACAGCATCGCCGCGCGACGGACAGCGGATGCCGGGCGGTCGGAGGCCTTCGCGATCGCGTCGAGGAGCACACCGGAGAGCGCGCCGGTGCGCAGCTCACCCAGGATCGACCGTGCGAGGAAATCCCATTCGGTGACGGTCGCGCGCGAGGCGAGCGCGGTGAGGAGCTCGCCGCGCTCGAGGACCGAGCCGGAACCCGACGTCGTCGAGAGCGTGTCGAGAGCTCGGTCGACATCCGTGATCGTCAGGCCGGGGTCGGCGGCGTGGGCGACATCGAGTGCGCTGAGCGTGCGCCATCCGACGCCGAGCCTGCCCTGGCGCGGAGCGGCGAGCAGGAGTGCGACGGTCGCCTCGATGTCGTCAGGTTCCGTGCGACGCAGCAGATCGGCGAGGACCTCGATCTTGCGCAGGCGCGAGGAGGTCGCGCCGACCTCGGAAGCGGCGGTGACGACGTCGACGAGCATCATGGGGGCATTCTCGCACCGAGGTCGGACATCGGGGCAGTCGGTCCCTGAGCGAGCGAAGCGAGACGAATGGCGCACCGGCGCCCCGGCGTTCAGCGCCCGTGGAATTCCGGCCGACGCTTCTCCTGGAAAGCCGCGAAGCCCTCTCGATAGTCCTCGGTGTCGCGCAGCGACGTCTGCGCTGCGGTCTCGGCACCCATGACGTCCCACAGAGAGAGGCGCTGATCCCGGATGCGCGCCACCAGGCGCTTGCTCGCGAGGAACGCCCCCGTGGCTCCCCGAGCGGCCGTGGCCGCGGCATCCGTCGCCTGCATGAGCACGTCGTCATCCGGGAAGACGCGCGAGAACAGGCCGCCCGCCACGGCCTCCGCTCCGCTCATCAACCTTCCGGTGTAGATCAGGTCGAGCGCGCGGTGCGCCCCGAGCCGCTCGACGAAGAGTGCGTGCCCTCCCGAGTCGAGGGTCGCGCCGAGCGCCGCGAACGGCGATCCGATCTTCGCGGACTCCGCCACGTAGACGACGTCCGTCGCGATCAGCAGCCCGAGTCCGACGCCGAGGCAGGCGCCGTGCGCGGCGGCGAAGGTGGGAGCGGGGAACCGCGACATCCGCTGCAGCAGCGGTGTGACCAGACCGCCGAGATAGCCGAGCACGTCGTCCTCGCGCGGGTCGACCCCTGAGATGTCACGACCCGCGCAGAACGCTCGGCCCTCGCCGCGCAGCACCAGGGCCCGCACGCCCTCCGCCTCGGCATCCTCGTACGCGCCATCGAGATCACGCAGCGCCTGCTCATCGAGGGCGTTCAGCTTCGACGGGGCGTTCAGCACGATCCTGGCCACGTCGTCCCGGATCTCCAGATCGATCATCGGATGCTCCTCACTCGATCACACGTCGTAGTCGACGACGACCCGGTCGCTCGTCGGATGGGACTGGCAGGTGAGCACATAGCCGCGCTCGAGCTCGTCGGGTTCGAGCGCGTAGTTCTCGGTCATCGTCACGCTTCCGGAGACCAGGCGAGCCCGACACGTGCCGCACACGCCTCCCGCGCACGCGAACGGGGCATCGGGCCGCACGCGCAGCGCGGCGTTGAGCACCGACTCGTGCGCATCCACCGGGCTCTCGACGGTCGATGACACCCCGTCGAGGGTCACCTCGATGCGCACGGTCCGCTGGCCATCGCGCATCTCGACGGGCCGAGCCGTGCGCAGCGGCTCCTCACCGGTGGTGAACAGCTCGAAGCGGATGCGTGCGCGGCTCACTCCGATGTCGGCGAGCACTTCGCGGCACAGGTCCACCAGCGACAGCGGCCCGCACAGGAACCACTCGTCGACGTCGGCCGGGTCGATGAGCACGCGGAGGATCGTGCGCAGCTTCTCCTCGTCGATGCGGCCCGACAGCACCGGTGCGGTGCGCTGCTCGCGGGAGAGCACATGATGAAGGGCGAGTCGGGTCGGATAGCGGTCCTTGAGGTCGGCGAGGTCTTCCAGGAACATCACGTCGAGAGTGGAGCGGTTCGTGTAGAGCAGGGTGAACCGCGACGTCTCGGAGCGTGCGAGCACGGTGTGCGCGAGAGCCATGAGGGGAGTGATGCCCGAGCCCGCGGCGATGCCGACCACGTGGCGCTGATCGAGGTCGGGGAGGGCCGAGGTGAACGTCCCCTGCGGGCTCATCACGTCGATCTCGAAGCCCGGATGCAGCCCGGTCTGGGCCCAGGTCGAGAACAGGCCGCCCTCATCCCGCTTCACGGCGACGCTCAACCGCGTCGACTGTCCGTCCGTGCTGTGCTCCGGTGCGCGGCACAGCGAATAGGAACGGCGCACTTCCACGCCGTCCAGCGTCGTGCGCAGCGCGACGTGCTGGCCCGGCAGGTGGTCGTACTCGTCGGCGAGCTCTGCGGGCACCGTGAAGGTGACCTCGACCGCGTCCTCGGTGAGTGGGCGCACGTCTTCGACGGCGAGCGTGTGGAAGCGCGCGCGTCTCCGGGGCGTCGCGTCGGGTGACGGAGGTGGGACGGATGCTGCGGACCGGTGCTCGGCGGGGGCGAAGAGCGACATCAGTGCACCTTGAAATGGTCGAAGGGTTCGAGGCAGGCGTGGCACTCGTACAGCGCCTTGCACGATGTGGAGCCGAAGCGCGAGACCTCGCGGGTGTCGAGCGATCCGCAGCGGGGGCAGCGGACGCTGATCGCGAGCCTGATCGGTCCCTGACCGACCGCGGCGCGTCCGGACGGCGGGGCGATGCCGTATGCGGCGAGCTTGCCCTTGCCGGCATCCGTCATCCAGTCCGTCGTCCAGGCGGGCGACAGCACGAGCCGCACGTCCACCCGGGCGAAGCCGGCGGCGGTGAGTGCGAGGATGACGTCGTCGCGGATCGCGTCCATCGCCGGGCATCCGCTGTAGGTCGGTGTGATGTCCACGTGCACGGCGTCGCCGTCGACCTCGACGTCGCGCAGCACTCCGAGGTCCTCGATCGTGAGCACGGGTACCTCGGGATCGGCGACGGCCGCGGCGATCCGCCAGGCTTCCTCAGCCATCGCTCCCTGAGCTCGCCGAAGGGTCACCACGTCGCCCCCGGATGCCGTCGCGCGAGCACCTGCATCTCGGCGAGCAGGTGCCCGAAGGGGGCGGAGTGGATGCCGCGCCGCCCGCCGGCCGACGAAGAGGAGGCCGTCGGGCGTTCGAGTTCGGCCTCGGTGAACACGGTCTCGACCACCGCGTCGAACCCCGCGCGCAGCGACGAGGGCCGCACGGCGGTGTCGCCCAGCCGGTCGATGAGGGGTTCGTCACGGAACAGCTCGGCCACGTAGGGGTGCACATCGCCGACGGCCCTGACGATCCGGCGCCGTGACTCGTCGGTGCCTCCTGCCAGGCGCAGCATCCACTGCACCGCGTGGTCGCGGTGGTAGTCGACCTCTTTGAGGGCCTTCTCCGCGACCGCGGCGAGGGTCGCGTCGCTGCTCGACCGCAGCGCGGAATGCAGCTCGAACATGTACGTCGAGGCGAAGAACTGGCGCGCGATCGTCTGCGCGAAGTCGCCGTTGGGCTGCTCGACGAGCCAGCAGCTGCGGAACTGCGGCTCGTCGCGGAAGTAGGCGAGATCGTCCTCGCTGCGGCCGTCGAAGGAGCCGGCGTAGTGCAGCAGAGAGCGGGCGTGGCCGAGCAGGTCGAGGGCGATGTTGCCGAGCGCGACGTCCTCTTCCAGTTCGGGGGCTCGCGAGATCCAGGCGCCGAGCTGCTGCGAGAGGATCAGTGCGTCGTCTCCCAGCCACAGTGCGTACTCCGCGACGTCGGCGGATGCCGCGACCGCACCGGCTCCGGCGAGCTCTTCGCTCAGCACGAGCTCGTCGACCGAGACGTCGCCGTGGACGTCGTCCGGTCCCTGAGGCCGACGATGGGGTCCCTGAGCTTGTCGAAGGGTCACAGGTGCGGCACCCCCTCGGATGCCGTGTAGTACACGGCGTGCCGGTAGTTCTTGCCCGCGGGGCTCTCGAAGTAGGCGCCCTTGGCGTCGGGATCGCTCGTGGTGATCGCGTCGGCGGGAACGGCCCAGATCGACACGCCCTCGCCGCGGCGCGTGTACAGGTCGCGAGCGTTGCGGATCGCCATCTCGGCGTCCGGGGCGTGCAGGGATCCTGCGTGCACATGGCTGAGCCCGCGATTCGCGCGCACGAAGATCTCCCAGAGCGGCCAGGGCTCGCGTTCGTCGGCACCAGGGGTGGTCATCACGCCACCGCCTTCTTCGTCGGCTGCTTGCGCGCGTACTCGGCCGCCGCCTCGCGCACCCATGCGCCCTCCTCGTGAGCGGTGCGGCGGCGCTCGAGGCGCTCGGCATTGCAGGGGCCGTCGCCGCGCAGCACCTGGAAGAACTCGTCCCAGTCGATCTCGCCCATGTCGTACCGCCCTGTCTCCTCGTTCCACCGGAGGTCGGGATCGGGCAGGGCGACGCCGAGGATCTCGGCCTGCGGCACGAGCATCCCGACGAAGCGCTGGCGCAGGTCATCGTTCGAGAAGCGCTTGATCTTCCACGTCATCGACTGCGCCGAGTTCGGGGACTGGTCGTCGGGCGGCCCGAACATCGCAAGGCTCGGCCAGTACCAGCGGTTCACGGCATCCTGCGCCATCGCACGCTGCTCCTCAGTGCCCTTCATCAGCGTGAGCAGGGTCTCGAAGCCCTGCCGCTGGTGGAAGGACTCCTCCTTGCAGACCCGGATCATCGCCCGCGCGTACGGCCCGTAGGAGGCACGGCACAGCGGCACCTGATTGCAGATCGCGGCGCCGTCGACGAGCCAGCCGATCGCTCCCATGTCGGCCCAGGTGGGGGTGGGGTAGTTGAAGATCGACGAGTACTTCGCCGTGCCGCCGATGAGCTGGTCCATCATCTCGTCGCGCGTGATGCCCAGGGTCTGCGCCGCGGAGTAGAGGTAGAGTCCGTGGCCCGCCTCGTCCTGCACCTTGGCCATCAGGATGGCCTTGCGCTTGAGGCTCGGGGCACGGGTGATCCAGTTGCCCTCGGGCTGCATGCCGATGATCTCGGAGTGCGCGTGCTGAGAGATCTGCCGGATCAGCGTCTTGCGGTAGGCGTCGGGCATCCAGTCGCGCGGCTCGATGCGCTGCTCGTTGGCGATGAGCTCGTCGAAGAGGTGTCGATCCTCGTCGTTCGCGGGAGAGAGATCTGCGGGGCTGGTCATCATCGACGCTTCCGATCCGTATTACTGACCGTTCGTGCGGTAATTCTGGCACGGGCGGATGCTGTGCACAAGAAGGCCCCGCGACCGCGATGTCGGTGACGTGCGGCAGAGTGGAACAATGAGCGCCACCGACCTCCGCCGCGACGCCCTCGCCGCCCTGCGCGAGTTGGTCGGACGCCCCGACGCGGATTTCCACGACGGGCAGTACGAGGCGATCGAGGCGCTGGTCCAGCAGCGGCGGCGCGCGCTGGTCGTGCAGCGCACCGGCTGGGGCAAGTCGGCCGTCTACTTCGTGGCCACCCTGCTGCTGCGCCGCCAGGGCGCGGGCCCCACAGTGCTGGTCTCGCCGCTCCTCGCCCTGATGCGGGATCAGATCGCCGCCGCCGAACGTGCGGGGGTCCGCGCGGTCGCGATCAACTCCACGAACGCGCATGAATGGTCGGACGTGCTCGCGCAGCTCGACTGTGACGAGGTCGACGTGCTGCTGGTCTCACCCGAGCGGTTGAACAACCCCTCGTTCCGCGAGGAGCAGCTGCCGACGCTCGTCCGGCGGATCGGCATGCTCGTCGTCGACGAGGCCCACTGCATCAGTGACTGGGGTCACGACTTCCGCCCCGACTATCGGCGCCTGCGCGACCTCATCGCGCAGATGCCCGCATCGGTTCCGGTGCTCGCGACCACTGCGACAGCCAACAGCCGCGTCGTCGCTGACGTCGCCGAACAGCTCGACAGCGGTGACGGACGGGCCGACGGGAGCGGAGTTCTCACGATCCGCGGCCCGCTGGCGCGCACCTCGCTCCGCCTGGGGGTGCTGCGACTGCCGGATTCCGCGAGCCGACTCGCGTGGCTGCTGAGCCATCTCGACGACCTGCCGGGATCGGGGATCATCTACACGCTGACGGTCGCCGCGGCGGTCGACACCGCGCGCCTGCTGCGTGAGCACGGTCACGACGTGCGGGCGTACACGGGACAGACGGACGCCGACGAGCGCGAGGAGTCCGAGGGGATGCTCAAGCGCAACGAGGTCAAGGCGCTCATCGCCACGAGCGCGCTCGGCATGGGCTTCGACAAACCCGACCTCGGCTTCGTCCTGCATCTGGGCGCGCCTTCTTCGCCCGTCGCCTACTACCAGCAGGTGGGTCGCGCTGGGCGCGCGAGCGAGAGCGCCGACGTGCTCCTCCTTCCGGGCGTCGAGGATCGCGACATCTGGCACTACTTCGCGACCGCGTCGATGCCCGACCGCGATCGTGCGGAGCGGGTGATCGCCGCGCTCGGCGATCGACCGGTGTCGACGCCGGCGCTCGAAGCGATGGTCGACATCCGGCGCACCCCGCTCGAGCTCCTGCTCAAGGTCCTCGACGTCGACGGCGCCGTCCGTCGCGTGCAGGGCGGCTGGGTGGCGACGGGGGAGCCGTGGGTCTACGACGCCGAGCGCTACCAGCGCATCGCCGCAGAGCGAGTCGCCGAGCAGCAGAGCATGCTCGACTACGAGACGACGACCGGGTGCCGGATGGAGTTCCTGCAGCGCGCCCTCGACGATGCGACCGCCGTGCCGTGCGGTCGCTGCGATGTGTGCGCGGGAGCCTGGTTCACCCGTGACATCGAGAAGGAGCAGACGTCCGCGGCGGCGCAGTCCCTGGATCGCGTCGGCGTGCCGATCGAACCCCGCAAGGCGTGGCCGACGGGTGCAGACCGGCTGGGCGCGCCGGTGAAGGGCCGCATCGCTCCGGGCGAGCAGGCCGCGGAGGGACGTGCGCTGGCACGGCTCACCGACCTCGGCTGGGGCGGCGCGCTGCGCGGGCTGTTCGCGACGGGTGCATCGGATGCTCCGATCTCTCCGCAGCTCGTGGCCGGATGCGTGCGCGTCCTCGCCGACTGGGGCTGGGCGGAGCGCCCCGTCGCGGTCGTCGCGGTGCCCTCGCGCACACGCCCGCAACTCGTCGACTCCCTGGCGCGAAGCCTCTCCGAGGTGGGGAGGCTTCCATATCTCGGCAGCCTCGCTCCCGTCGGCGGCGGTCCGACCGGTCAGTCCGGGGGCAACAGCGCCTTCCGCGTCGCCGGACTCTGGGACCGGTTCAGCGCCGAGGGGCTCGCCGTCCCGGAGGGACCCGTGCTGCTCGTCGACGACCACGCCGACAGTCGATGGACGCTGACGATCGCCGCGCGCGAGCTGCGTCTCGCGGGTGCGACCGCCGTGCTCCCCTTCGTTCTCGCGCTGCGCGGCTGAGTTCAGCTCCTCACGGAGCTATCGCCGGATCGCTCTTCGCGACGAGTGTGAGCACGTCGTATGCGGCGACGACCTCATCGTCCTGATTCCGGATCACCGCGTCCCACCGCACTTCGCCGTAGTCGTCGGTCTCACGAGGAGTGATCTGCTTCGCGGTTAGCTGCACGTGGATCTCGTCTCCCGGCGACACCGGCGTGACGAAGCGCAGGTTCTCGAGTCCGTAGTTCGCGAGCATCGGCCCCGGCTCGGGATCGACGAAGAGGCCGGCGGCCCACGAGATGAGCAGGTAGCCGTGCGCCACGCGGCCGGGGAAGAACGGGTTGGCGGCAGCCGCGACCTCGTCCATATGCGCGTAGAACGTGTCGCCGGTGAAGTGCGCGAACGTCTCGATGTCGTCGAGCGTCACGGTGCGCGATGCGGAGACGATCTGCTCGCCGATCCGCAGCTCGGCGAGCGACTGGCGGAACGGATGCCGTCCGCCGGTGAACGTCGTCGCACCCGAGTGCCATACGCCCGTCAACCGGGTGAGCATCTCCGGAGAGCCCTGAACAGCGGTGCGCTGCATGTGGTGCAGCACGGCACGGATGCCGCCGAGCTCCTCGCCGCCCCCGGCGCGACCGGGACCGCCGTGCACGAGGGTCGGCAGGGGAGAGCCGTGCCCGGTCGACGAACGGGCGTCGTCCCGATCGAGCATCAGAAGCCGCCCGTTGAACGGGGCGATCCGTCGCGCGATCCCGATCGCCTGCGTCGGGTCGTGGGTCGCGATGCTCGTGACGAGCGATCCACCGCCGCGTGCGACGAGATCGGCGGCTTCCTCGGGGGTCTCGTAGGTCAGCAGTGACGCGACGGGGCCGAAGGCCTCGATGGTGTGCGCGGCATCCGTCAGAGCATCCGCGAAGCGCAGCAGCACAGGGGAGACGAACGCACCCTCGGCAGCGCGGTCCGTCGAGCCGTCGGCCCGGCGCACCTCGGGCACGTCGATGGAGCCCACGACGACCTCGCCACCGGCGTCCCGCAGCTCCTGCACTCGGCGCCGCACCTCGTCCCGCTGGGCGAGAGAGGCGAGCGGACCCATCGTGACGCCCTCCGCTCGGGGATCGCCCAACACCGTCTTCTCGGCGATCCGCGCGCTCACGGCCGCGATCACGGCATCCGCCGACCCCATCGGCACGATCGCCCGGCGGATCGCCGTGCACTTCTGCCCTGCCTTGGTGGTCATCTCCGTGACCAGCTGCCGGACGTACGCGTCGAACTCGGGCGTCCCCTCGACCGCATCGGTTCCGAGCACCGAGGCGTTGATCGAGTCGGTTTCGGCGGTGAAGCGTACGGCCCCCGTCTGCACGGACTCGTGGCGGCGCAGCATCGCCGCGGTCGATGCGCTCCCGGTGAAGCCGACGAGGTCACCGAGCCGCAGATGATCGAACAGATCCGGCACGCTCCCGCTGACCAGCTGCAGCGACGCTTCGGGCAGCAGGCCCGAGTCGACGAGAACACGGACCATCGCCTCGGCGAGGTATCCGGTCGGCGTCGCCGGCTTCACCAGTGTCGGCATACCGGCGAGGAACGCCGGCGCGAACTTCTCGAGCGAGCCCCAGACCGGGAAGTTGAACGCGTTGATCTGCACCGCGATCCCCGGGAGCGTCGTGTGCACATGCCGGCCGAGGAACGACCCGTCCTTCGAGAGCGGCTCGACCGGCCCGTCGACGTGCACGGTGCTGTTGGGCAGCTCCCGCCGCCCTTTGCCCGAGTACGAGAACAGCACGCCGATGCCGCCGTCGATGTCGACCCAGGAATCGGCATCCGTGGCACCCGTGCGACGGGACAGCGCGTACAGCTCTTCCTTGCGCTCGGTGAGGGCGAGCGCGAACTGCTTGAGCAGCAGCGCGCGCTGATGGAAGGTCAGGGCTGCGAGGTGCCGCTGACCGACGGTGCGTCCGTAGTCGAGGGCGGCCGCGAGGTCGAGCCCCTCTGTGCTCACGTCCGTGACGATCTCTCCGGTGGATGCGTCTCGGACGGTGGTGGACGGTGCGATGCCCGAGGGCGCCCACCACTCACCGCAGACGAAGCTCGGCAGGTGCTCTGTCATCTCTCCTCGTTCCAGTCGTAGAACCCTCGGCCGCACTTCCTCCCCAGCCGTCCCTCGGCGACGAGCCGACGCAGCAGGGGCGGCGGTGCGAAGCGCTCGCCGTAGGCGCGTTCCAGCTCCTCGGCGATCGCCAGACGAACGTCGAGGCCGACGATGTCGGTGGTGCGCAGCGGGCCGGTCGGGTGCCGATATCCGAGGGTCATCGCCGCATCGATGTCGGCGGCGGTCGCGACCCCGTCCTCGAGCATCCGGATCGCTTCCAGAGCGAGGGCGATGCCCAGCCGTGACGAGGCGAACCCGGGGGAGTCCCGCACGATGATGGGGGTCTTGCCGAGGGCCGCCACCCAGCCGGCCGCCCGCTCGACGACCTCGGGATCGGATGCCGGACCGCGCACGATCTCGACGAGCGAAGACGACGGCACCGGGTTGAAGAAGTGCATCCCGATCAGGCGCGCCGGTCGCTCGCAGAAGCCGGCGAGATCGCCGATCGGGATCGACGAGGTGTTGCTCGCGAGCACGCCGTGCGGCGGCATCGCGCTCTCCGCACGGGCGAGTGCGGACGCCTTGAGTGCCCGGTCCTCCGGCACGGCCTCGATCACGAGAGCGCAGTCGCCGAGGACGTGAGAATCCGTGTCGACCGAGAGCCGAGCGGCGATCGCCGCGACGTCGAGAGCCGGATCGCGGTCGGCGGAGCGCCGGATGCTGTCGCCGATGCGGATCTCCGCGGCCTCCGCGCTCACGTCATCGCGTTCGATGACCGTCACGCGCGAGCCAGCGAGCAGGAACGCGTGCGCGATCCCCGCTCCCATGCGCCCGCCGCCGAGCACGCCGACGCGGTCCGGGGTCGTCGTCACGATCCGTCCCTCCTCCGGCTCAGGAACGCCGTCATGCGTCGATGCTTCTCGGGCGACTCGAACAGCTCCGCCTGCAGTTCCTGCTCGACGGTGGGGTGCGCGTGTCGTGGGGCGTGCAGTGCGCGCTTGGTGTGCTGCGTGGCGAGGGGATCCGCGAGGGCGATTCGATCGGCGATGGCGTGAGCGGCGGGCAGCAGCTCGTCCGCGGGGTGGACGGCGGACACGAGCCCCCAGCGCAGGGCTTCCTCCGCGTCGAGGGTGCGTCCGGTGAGCAGGAGCTCGGCGGCCCGCGCCTCGCCGACGATCTCGGGCAGTCGCCAGGTGGCGCCTGCTGCGGCGATGATGCCGAGGCCGGTCTCGGGGTTGCCGATCCGCAGATCGGGGCCGGCGATGCGGATGTCGGCGGAGTAGGCGAGTTCCGCACCGCCGCCGAGTGCGTAGCCGTCGATCGCGGCGATCACCGGCATCGGCAGCTCGCGGATGCGGATGAAGGCGGTGGCATTGATGCTCCGTCGTGCGTCCGCGGCGGTGCGCTCGCGCAGTTCACCGATGTCCGCACCGGCGGCGAACACGCCACCGGCACCCGTGAGGATCAGAGTGCGCGGCTCCTCTTCGAGCGTCGCGCACAGCGCGAGCAGGGCGTCGATCGTCGCCTGATCGATCGCATTGCGGCGTTCGGGGCGATCGAGCACGGCGACCACGCGATCTGCGTGCTCCGTGATGTGCAGCACCATCGCGCACCTCTGTCCTGATTCCCGACCGATCGTTCAGGAATACGATCCCAGATCGGCCTGCGGATGGCAACCGATGGGTGATGCCAGACTGGACGGCATGTCAGAGCCGCAGAGCGGGGTGCATGCGCCGAAGCGCGGAAGGCCGGGCTACGACCGTCGGCGGGTGCTTGAAGTGGCCGTCGGCGTGTTCAACGAGCGTGGATACGACGCGACGAGCATCGCCGACGTCGCCGGAGAGCTCGGGCTGACCAAGTCGGCCCTGTATCACCACTTCGAGTCGAAGTCCGCGATGCTCGATGTCGCTCTCGGCACGGCGCTCGATGGCCTCGAGCGTGTGGTCGACGACGCGGTGGCGGAGAATCCGCTCGCCTCCGACCGCTTGCGCGCGATCGTCCGCGGGGCAGTGCGGGTGCTGACGGAGGAGCTCGCCGCCGTGACCCTGCTGCTGCGGGTGCGGGGAAACAGCGAGGTGGAACTCGCGGCCCTCGAGCGCCGGCGGGTGTTCGATCAGCGGGTGACGGCCATCGTCGCCGATGCCCAGCGCGAGGGTCTCATCCGCGAGGACGTCGGGGCCGGGATCGCCACGCGTCTCATCTTCGGGATGATCAACTCGGTCGTCGAGTGGTACCGGCCCGACGGCTCGGTCGATCCCGACGAGCTCGCGGACGACATCCTGCGCGTCGGGCTCGAGGGGCTGCATCCGCGCTGATGCTGCTGGGCCCGGATCCGGGTCTTGACAACCGCTCCGGCTCCGAGAAGATTCGACGTGCGGGACGGCTTCCGGAGCGCCGGCGGCTGCGTGGCAGAGATCGAAGGAGATCGCACGATGAAGAAGCTCATCAACCGGCCGGAGGACGTGCTCGTCGAGTCGCTGAAGGGGGTCGCCGCCGCACATCCCGAGCTGTCGGTCGACCTGGAGACCAGCGTGATCACCCGGGCGACGCCGAAGGGCGAGGGCAAGGTCGCGATCGTCTCGGGTGGCGGATCCGGGCATGAGCCGCTGCACGGCGGATATGTGGGCGCGGGGATGCTGGACGCCGCCGTCGCAGGAGAGGTGTTCACCTCGCCGACACCCGATCGCGTGCAGGCGGCGACGAAGGCCGTCGACCGTGGAGCCGGAGTGCTGCACATCGTGAAGAACTACACCGGTGACGTGATGAACTTCGAGATGGCGGCGGAGCTCGCGGCGATGGACGGCATCGAGGTGGGGACGATCGTGGTCGACGACGACGTCGCGGTGCAGGACTCGCTGTACACCGCGGGCCGTCGCGGCGTCGGACTCACGGTCCTCCTCGAGAAGATCGTCGGCGCCGCCGCGGAGGAGGGCCAGGACCTCGCGTCCGTCCTCGCCCTCGCCGAGCGCGTGAACGCGCAGGGGCGCTCGATGGGCATGGCTCTGACGAGCTGCACCGTGCCGGCCGCGGGCAAGCCCACGTTCGACCTGCCCGATGACCAGATGGAGATCGGCATCGGCATCCACGGAGAACCGGGGCGCCACCGCGAACCCCTGGCTCCGGCATCCGAGATCGCCCGCCAGCTGGTCGAACCGATCCTCGCGGATCGGGACTTCGCCGGGCCCGCGATCGTGATGCTCAACGGCATGGGTGCGACGCCGCAGATCGAGCTGTACCTCATGTACGCCGAGGTCGCCGCGCTGCTCGAGGACGCCGGCGTGCAGATCGCGCGCAACCTGGTCGGCAACTACATCACCTCGCTGGACATGGCCGGATGCTCCGTCACCGTGCTCTCCGTCGACGACGACCTGCTGCGTCTCTGGGATGCTCCGGTCGTGACCGCCGGTCTGCGGTGGGGCGCCTGATGGCACAGCTGCAGACGGCGACGGTGCAGGACTGGATCACGCGCTTCGGCGCGGCCGTGGCCGAGAACCGCGAGTGGTTGACGGAGCTCGACTCTGCCATCGGTGACGCGGATCACGGGGCGAACATGGCGCGGGGGATGAGCGCCGTCGTCGAGAAGCTCGGCACCGGTGCATCGGAGAACATCGATGAGTTGCTCAAGGTGGTCGGCATGACGCTCGTGAGCTCGGTCGGAGGCGCGAGCGGACCGCTGTACGGCACCTTCTTCCTACGGGTCGGGGCGGGTGTCGGAGCCGTGTCGGAGGTCGACGGTCCGACGTTCGCCACCGCGCTGCGGGCGGGACTCGACGGTATCGTCGCCCGGGGCAAGGCGGAGCTCGGTGACAAGACCATGCTCGATGCGCTGGCGCCCGCGGTCGAGGCCTGGGAGGCGGGCACCTCCGAGGGCGCCGACCTCGTCGAGGTGGCACGTGCGGCGGCCGCCGCGGCGACTGCGGGCAGGGACGCCACGCTGCCGCTGATCGCGCGCAAGGGGCGGGCGAGCTATCTGGGCGAACGCAGCGCCGGACATCTCGACCCGGGGGCGGCGTCGACGGCGCTGCTTTTCGACGCGCTGTCGACGGCGATCTCCGGCACGTCCTGATGATCGGGATCGTCGCGGTCTCGCACAGCGCGGCCCTGGGCGAGGCCGCGGTGGCCCTCGCGCTGCAGATGGCGCCCACCGCGGCCTCGCAGGTGCGTGTGGCCGCGGGCGCGGGCACGGATGCCGACGGCACTCCGATCCTCGGCACCGACGCGATGGCCGTCTCTGCGGCGATCGACGATCTCGCGCCCCGATGCGAGGGGATCGTCGTGCTGATGGACCTCGGATCGGCGCTGATGAGCGCGGAACTGGCGCTCGAGTTCCGGATGAGCGACGTGCCGGTGCGCCTCGCACCCGCGCCGTTCGTCGAGGGGCTGCTCGCCGCTGTGGTGGCGGCAGCCGCGGGCGGATCGCTCGACGATGTCGCCGCCGAGGCGGCGGGGGCGCTCGAGGTGAAGACCGCTCAGCTCGGTGCGTCGAGTGCGGTGGCGTCCGAGTCCGAGTCCGAGTCCGAGCCCGCTGATCGTGGCGACATCAGGCGAGTCGTCGTGCGCAATGCCCTCGGCATTCATGCGCGACCCGCCGCGCTCATCTCCGAAGCCGCCGCCGAGACCGATCTCCGGCTGCGGAAGCTGCCGGAGGGACCGGATGCCGCAGCCGGCAGCCTGTCTCGCCTCCTGCTGCTCGGTGCGCGTCAGGGCGATGACATCGAGATCTCCTCATCGGACGGCGCGGCTCTCGACCGGGTCGCCGCGTTGTTCGATGACGGTTTCGGTGAGGGCGTCGACGCCGCCGCTCCGCTCGGCCACGGGGAGGTCCCCGTCGTGGCACCGGAGTCGGCGGACGTGCCGGAGACTGCGGAGGTCCGTCGTCGCGATGACCGTTCGGCCGGTTCCGTTCTTCTCGGCCGCGGGGTTAGCCCCGGCATTGGCGTCGCCGCGGTCGTCCGGCTCGGTGCGGCGCCGACCGAGCCGGACCCCTCGGTCACCGTGGCCCCCGACGCTCGTGGTGAGGAGATCGGCCGGATCGGCACGGCGGCGGCGGAGGTGTCCGAGTCGTTCCGGAGGCGTGCTGCGGCGGCATCCGGCGAGGCGAGGGACATCCTCGATGCGTCACGATTGATCGCCGACGATCCGGAGCTGCGGGCCGATGCGTCTGCGCTCGTCCGCGCGGAGGGGCGCACCGCGGCGCGGGCGGTGTGGGAGGTCATGGGTGAGCACGAGAAGGCGCTGATCGCCGCCGGTGGACGCATGGCCGAGCGCGCGACCGATGTGCGGGACGTGCGCGACCGACTGCTCGCGGCGCTGTCGGGCGAGGCGTTGCCCGGGGTTCCGGTACGGGACGAACCGTTCGTCCTGGTGGCGAGGGACCTGTCGCCGGCGGACACGTCGTCGCTCGCAGGCGGATCGTGCGTCGCGCTCGTCACCGAAGAGGGCGGGCCGACCTCGCACACCGCGATCATCGCCCGCGAGCTGGGACTTCCCGCTGTCGTCGGGGTGGCGGGGGCGACCACGATCGCCGACGGGATCACGGTGCTCGTCGACGGCGACGCCGGCCGGATCGAGATCGATCCTTCTTCGGTGCGGGTCGCTGAGGCGGTCGCGGCGGCGACGCCTGTCGCGTTCGACGGCCGGGGGATGCTGGCGGACGGGCGTGCGCTGCCGTTGCTCGCGAACGTCGGCGGTGGGGAGGACGCCGCGCTCGCCGCGGACGCCGGTGCGGAAGGTATAGGGCTGTTCCGCACGGAGTTCTGCTTCCTTTCGCGCACGGACGCACCGAGCATCGATGAGCAGACGGCGGCGTACCGCACCGTGCTGGCGTCGTTCGGTGGGAAGAAGGTCGTGGTGAGGACCTTGGACGCCGGCAGCGACAAGCCGTTGCCGTTCGCGAACGCCGCGCAGGAGGAGAACCCGGCTCTCGGGGTTCGAGGACTGCGGATCTCCCGCCGTGCGCCGCGGCTGCTCGACGACCAGTTGCGGGCGCTCGCCCTCGCCGCGGAGGCGGAAGACGCGCAGGTCGAGGTCATGGCGCCGATGGTGGCGACCGTCGATGAGGCCGCGGAGTTCGCCGATCGGGCGCGGTCTGCGGGCCTGGCGAGGGTCGGGGTCATGATCGAGACGCCGTCGGCGGCGCTGCTCGCGGCGGAGATCCTCGAGGTGGTCGACTTCGCCAGCATCGGTACCAACGATCTCGCGCAGTACACGCTGGCCGCGGATCGGCTGATCGGTGAGCTCGGAGATCTGAACGACCCCTGGCAGCCCGCGGTGCTGCGGCTCGTTCGTGCCATCGGCGAGGCAGGGAGGGCCGTCGGTAAGCCGGTGGGGGTGTGCGGGGAGGCCGCGTCGGATGCTCTGCTCGCCCCGATGCTGGTCGGCCTCGGCGCGACGAGCCTGTCGATGTCGTATCGGGCGCTGGGGAGGGTGGCGGCGGCGCTGCGTCGGGTGGACCCGTCGTCGTGCCGGGCTGCGGCCGAGGCCGCGTGCGCGGCGCCCCGCGCGGCGGATGCTCGCGCGGCGGCCCTGCGGATCCTCGGAGGGCGAGTTCCCGTCCCGGTTACGGCATCCGGTTCCTGAGCGAGCCCATCGCCTCTCCCGGATCCAGGGCGAGCGGGGCGCCTCTCCCGGTTCTTGGGCGAGCGCAGCGAGAGTCCCGGTTCCTGAGCGAGCGGAGCGAGACGAAGGACGCGGGTTGACGGACTGCAGGCGTCGTGGACGTATGGCAGGTCGAGGATGCGGGTTCTGTGCCTGCCATCCGGCCGCGGCGCCTGCAGTCTGACGCGGCGGATGCGGCGGTCCACGGTCTTCAGGCGGCGTGGGAGCAATGTCGGTGGCCCGGCGTAGCGTGTCCTCATGGAGCAGCCCACCGGACCTGACGTCTTGCTGCTGACCGCGGCCGAGGTCGCGGTCATGCTGCTGGATGATCTGACCTGCACCGACAACGAGACGAACCGGCAGGCCGCACGCCGGTCGGAGCGGATCGTGGAGACGCTGGAGCTCGCGCGGCGGCATCCCGAGATCTACACGAACGACGCCGACGTGGTCTTCGCGGAACGCTCCGCGGTGCTCGACATCGCTCTGCGCCTGCACGTGAGCGAAGACCACGTGCGCGGCTTGCAGCACACCGCCGAGTGGGCGATGGCACGGCTGCCGGAGCTTGTCAAGTTGTGTGTGTAAGGAGTCGGGGTCTCACGGTTAGAGGTAGGGCTCGATGCGCTCGGGATAGACGAGGGCGAGTTGTTCGAGGGCTTTCATCCAGTTCGTGACGACTTGTCCTTCG